>JANTGX010000011.1 GCA_024762755.1 Gammaproteobacteria bacterium | reverse complement strand
TCAATGATTGTCATCTCATTGTTTTTTCTTGCTTTGTTATTTTCGGCATTTTTAATGCATACGCTTGAAGATCAGCTATCGACTATTTGAAAGTCACCTAAGTGAGAACCCACATGTTTTACTTTCAGCTTTTAACCAACAGAGAAAAGGAGACAACCTATGACTGATCAATCTATGCCGTGGGATGAAGAGGCTATCAAGCGTGTCGAAAAAATCCCTTCTTTCGTGCGAAAAATGGTGAAAGGGAAAATTGAAAAAGCTGCCATTGAGGCAGGTGAGGAAAGAGTCACCGCTGCGTTTTTAGATGCCAATAAATCCAAATTGATGAGCTAAACAAAACACCCGAACGTACGGGCTGTTATGGATTTTCTTCTACACCGCATAATAACATGTATGCAATCATATTTGTCTAATACGTGCGCCATGATATCCAATATTTGCTTTGAAATTCCAATTCTGGGAACAGTACAGCTAGTTGCAAATCCGGCCCCAGGATCTATCTTCGGAATAATAAATTATCACTGCTGTCCCATTAGCTTTAGATCCGTCATCCCGGCGAAAACCGGGATCCAGTAAGTTGCTGAAGCTACTTGATTCCGGCATCCGCCAGCCCTCCAATTCGCGCAATTTGCCGAATCTCAGTAGTTTCAACAGCGGCTCAGGAATAACACGAAAGTTAATGGTGCAGTAGTAATAAATTATGGGAAAATAGCAAATAGCTATATTGCACCCGTAATCTCGATTGATTTCGAGGCTTGGATAGAGCAGGCATCTGGATCTGTGAGTTACGCTGATACAGTATTTTGAATCCCCTCAAAGAAATAGAAGCAAAGGCTTATGGCAAAAGAAATTACTAGTAACATTATCGCTAATTTCAAGAATCAACTTGAAAATCACCTAATTTACGATGCTGTATCTACAATTGATGATCTTAGATGTTTTATGGAGCATCATGTTTATTCGGTATGGGACTTCATGTCGCTTATAAAATATTTACAGTCGATAATTGCGCCCACGAATTGCCCATGGACTCCTCAAGGGGAAGGGCGTGTCAGAAGGTTTATAAATGAGTTGGTGCTAGAAGAAGAGTCTGATGAAACTAATGTTTCAGGTGAATATTCCAGTCATTTCGAATTGTACAAAAGAGCTATGGGTGAAATCGGTGCAGATATTAAGCCTTCGGATTCTTTTATTGCCATAGTTCAAGATCAAGGAATTAAAAAGGCATTAGAACTTCCAGGCATACCGACACCATCTCGACAATTTACATCTACAACATTCCAGTTTATACAGAATAATAAACCTCACCAAGTGGCGGCTGCACTTGCATTAGGACGAGAACATATTATTCCCTGTATGTTTCGTTCAATTCTAAAGAAAATAGGTATTACCGAGACGGAAGCGCCGACTTTTCATTTCTATCTAAATAGACATATTCATTTAGATGAAGACTTTCATGCGCCGCTTTCATTAAGACTTCTCAACGGTTTATGCGCTGGTGATGAGAAGAAGATTGAAGAGTCAATTGATGCAGCACAAAAATCTGTTATAGCAAGAATTGAGTTCTGGGACGGTGTCTTATCTGCAATAAATTCGCCTAGAAAAACGCTCCAGTAGTCGCCAAAAAGCAGCGGCTAACTTTAACGTTATATGTGACTGTCATGCTTCCTCGCAAAGCCGCTGCAGCAGCGTGATGGGAACGGTAAGGCCGCCGGGACGGTGTCTTCAGCACGCAGGTTGGGGTGAATGTTTTTTGTGAACCCCAACATGCAGGACCATAGCAAGCCACCGAGATGGTGTTGAGGTTCGTTCCTCACCCCAGCCTCCCGCGCTATTTCAAAGCCAGCTCATAGAATTCGCGATGGTAATCATGATCTCTCCCTACCGTCCGGAGCGCCGGTCACGAGGGAGAGAGGGGCCAACCGAGCCAGGCAAGGTAGGTGGTCCAGAGTGCCACGCCAAGTCCAAAGACCCACAGAAGATCCCATTTGTAATAGCGCACCAGTACCAGCGCCGCGCCCCCCAGGACGTAGGTTTCCGGGGCCACGAACGCATTCCGTCCCAGGTTCAGCACCACAGTGGCCAGCAAGCCAACGAACACGGCCATGATTCCCCGCAGGGCGCCTCGCACCACTCCCAGGTGACGAATGTGGTCGAAGATCTTGCTGAAGACGAGCGTCATGGCAAAACTCGGTGCAAAGATGGCAGCCGTGGCGAGCAGCGCGCCAAGCCAGCCGCCGAGCTTGAAGCCGATGAACGTCGCGGTGATAAGAAACGGTCCCGGCGTGATCTGCCCGAAGGCCACACCAGACGCTAGCTCCTGCGGCGTCAGCCAGCCGTGTACGTCGACGACGTCTTGCTGAAGGAGGGGCAGAATCGTCATCCCGTTGCCGAAGGCCACCGCGCCGATTTTCAGTAGGTCGGCGTTGAGGGCGTGGATCGTGCCTGGCGTCAGAACCGCGTATACCGCCCACGCAATCACAACCAGCCCAGGCAGTGCCGACCGCCATATCTGCTGCCATGAGAAGGGCTGCTCAGTTTTCTTGATGCCCGTCGGCTCCGCCCGCCAGACCAAGGACCCAACGATGAGCCCGATCCCAATGGCCAAGATCATGTTCCCACCCATTACCCCGAGCCCGAAGGCCAACAGCCCCAGGGTGGCATCGAGCGGCCCCTTCAGGTTGAGTTCGCCGAAATCAAGCGTGACGTTCAACACTACCGCCACCACCATGGCATTGAGCCCCAGCATCACACTCTGCAGATGGGGCGCGGAGCCATAGTGGAAATAGGCCCAAGAAAGCGCCAGCATCAATGCCAGCGACGGCAGGATAAAGCCCACCACCGAAAACAAGGCCCCACTGACCCCCTGCTTGCGATAACCGATATAGGCTACGAGGTCGATCATGATAGGGCCCGGGTAGAGTTGCACCAGGCCAAGGCCTTCTTCCAGTTCCTCTATAGTCAGCCAACCCTTATTAACTGGAACCGTCTTTAAATTCTGCAGAATCGCCATTCCATACGATGTCAGCCCGAGCATCGTAAAGGTCAGGAAAAGGTCCATCAGCCGGGGGGTGACGGTGTCGGCGGATAATGTCGGAGTTGTGGATTCAGAGAGGGATTTTTTCATGGTTCATGGGTTATGCGGGTCATGGCCGAATACCTATTATTAAGCGTAAGCATTTGTTTAGATAACGAAAAAGAGTCTGTCCTGAATGGACAGATGGTAATTGCCTAACCGCCACCCATCAGAAAGAGACAGCCTTGATGAATCGTACCTTTCGCTTGATAACACAATAACAAAAAACGCATTCGGTGGTACGCTTAGAATAGCGATTTGAGAAAATGGCCCTGACCCCTTTAACCCTTGAGCTTACTCAGGGCAACGTCTGGGATCAGCTCGGAGCACAAGCGGTTGTGCCCGTCACGATCAAGGATATAAGCACCGCAAAAACAGAAAATGGCTCTGACCCCTTTAACTTGACCCCCTTTAACTTCCTTTAACTCGACACCTTTATCTCAATTATGAAAAAAAGTGACATGTCATGCATAGATTAAGTAAGTCTCATCGAGTTTTAAGTATTTGTTTAGGTTCACTCATTTCACTGAATCTGATTGGCTGTGGAAACAGTAATAATAGTGCTGTGCAGGCCATTGATGACTCGAAGCTGTCCGCAAGTTGTTTTGCCACTACTGGCGGTTCACCTTTACTTACGACAAGTAGCCAATTTACTAACGCCAACTGGAACGACCCCAGCGTACTCAAGGTCGGCAATACCTATATTATGTACGCCTCGGCCGATACCAACTTTTCACAGGACATCAAGATTTATCGGCTCACATCAAGTGACGGTGAAAACTGGACACTTAACCCCAACAGCGCCGTATTCAGCAAAGCGACCGGTCCCAGCGACTGGGACCGTAAAAGCGTCGAAACCCCATCAGTAGTATTCTTCAATGGTAAGTACCATCTATTTTATACCGCTTATCCCATTTCACTGAGCATAGTTACAGATTATAAAATTGGACACGCAACCTCTCTGGATGGAATTAGTTGGACAAGGGATGAGAGTTATCTGCTGGCACCGACTGACCCTCAGGGGCCAGTAAACCGTGATTTTAACCAGTTTTTAGTAGCTGAGCCGGGTGCCGTGGTGTTTAACAATAAAATTTATCTATACTTTACCGCTAGCGGTGCAGATATTGGGGTAGGAACGACATTACAAACCATTGGTATGACAAACAGTAGCGATGGTATTAACTGGAGTACGCCGGTACAGGTCTTAAAACCCGATCAAACACTGTATCCTCGCAGTAGCTATATGGGTTACTCAACACCAGCGGCCGTAGTTATCAATAGTAAACTGCATTTATTTTATGACGTTGCTGAAGATCCCTTTTTGCAAACCAAAATTCATCATGCGGTATCAGATGATGGCCTAACAAACTTCATTCAGGACAATCAGCCAATATTTGACCGGAGTATGTTTACCTATACCATGGATGAAATACAGAGTCCCAGTCCCTTGCTTGATGACACCAGCCTGAAGCTTTATTTCTCGGGCCATACCGGGCTCGATTTAAGTATCTCATTAGCAAACTGTGATCTTACGCCATGATTCGGAAATGGAGGAAGACCACTTTTACGATCATGTTAGCCCAAAGCAATAAAGGGCTCAGCAATAAAGGGCTCTGACCCCTTTAACTATAAAGGGCTCTGACCCCTTTAACTCGATAAAGGGCTCTGACCCCTTTAACTCGTTATACAATATTTTCCGCCTCCCTAACGATACCTTCCCAAGCCTTTAGGCTATAATCCAAATATTTGAAAGCATCTCCTAAAACCCCGCCATTCTTGTCAATCACAGGCAACTCTAATACCACCAATGATGGATTCTCCACATTAAGCCCAACATCAAATGCACCGAAAGTAATTGAACCCATTGCCTTCTGGGGTATTTGATAATTCAATTTCCCAAGCGTTGGAGATTTATTAGACCTCGGCTTGAATTTGGGATCTAATCCCCCGTGCTTCAGTGAATTAGCTATATCCGCACATGTGCATAAATATGGATCTGCATTAACTTTAGACTCAACCCATGATTTGGATTTTCCTTTATCAAGAACGTACTTTTTTACATAGTCCTTTAAGCTCCATAGCCAGACAAATATTGTAGTGATTTCATCTTCAATGTCTTCTGGTGGTTTTACACCTTCAATGGAATAAAAATGTGTTTCACCATTATCGAAAGTGTATGACCATTTGGCCCCATCACCATCTTTGATATGAAGTTTCTTTCGAAATCTATCTGCCCTTCTAAGAAGTTTTTCTAACTCGGATAAATCCACATTTTGTCCTTAATCTTGTATAACTACTATTCCACCCCAAAACAAATTAAAGAGGTCAGAGCCCTTTTCATTTTTGGATCGCTTGTTTAGCAATTTCTGAATACTGATAGTAACCACTATTTCTTGGCCGAAGCAGGATGAGGCATTTTCATGTATACACCACCATGTTTAAGTTCACTGAGCATTTGGTTTAACCCCTTTTGTTTTGTCGCCTCTTGCTTTGCTTGGTTAATCCAGCCGATGTAATCATTCTGTTGGTAAGCCGGTCGGGCTAGGTAATTCTTCATTAGTTTCTCGTTTTGCAAAGCCTTTTCAACAAAGTCAGGCATCGGGTGACGATCGCGTTTCAACTTTGAATAATCAGTTGCCATGAGTTAATTCTCGATTTGTTCGCGTAACTACTATCCCAACCCAAAACCGCCCTGTTACAAAAGCTCATTTTTGTCCGATAAAATTCAAGTCTACCTGTAAGTCACTGATCCACGAGCTACTGCCTCGCGCTAACGGGACTGGACATGACTGTGCAGAGCTCTGCAAGGCGTCCCTGGAATTGCCCGCATCCTCCCGGTACAGGCACTGCCCCGTGCAGGCCAGAGATGCTTCACCTCCGATACCCGCAGTCTAGTCAGGGAATATGCCCGGCACAAGTTGACGGTATTGGGTCTTTCCTGTCGTCATGCTTCCCGGCAAAGCCGCTGCAGCAGCAGCGTGACGGGTGTGGGAAGGCCGCCGGGGGCGGTGTCTTCGGGCGGGTGCCAGAGCCAGGCGTCGTCGTGGAGGGTGTGGCAGGCGAGGAGCCGGGCGTGCACGGGGGTGATGTTGAGGCGGTAGTGGCTGAAGGTGTGTTGTAGGGGCTGCCAACGAGCCACTGTTTCCAGTTGGATTCCCCATGTTTCACGGGCGGTGTGGACGATGTCGCCGTCTGCGGGCAGTTCCGGCAGGCTGAGGAGGCCGCCCCAGAGGCCTGCGGGGGGGCGGCGCTGGAGCAGGATGCGTCCGGCCTCGTCTTGCAGCAGGAGCATGACGGTGTGGCGTTCGGGTAGGGGCTTGGCGGGTTTGCGGCCGGGGTATTCCGTCTCCCGCCCTGCCCGGTGCGCCTGGCAGGTGTCGACCAGCGGGCAGGCCGTGCAGTTCGGCCGGCTGCGCGTACAGAGGGTGGCGCCGAGGTCCATCATGGCCTGGTTGAAGTCGGCGCAGCGGATGGCAGGGGTGTGGCTTTCGGCGTGGCTCCACAAACGTTTGAGTACGGCGGACTGGCCGGGCCAGCCGGCCACGGCGAAGTGGCGCGCGAGGACGCGCTTGCAGTTGCCGTCGAGGATGGGGTGATGCTGGCCGAGTGCCAGGGAGAGGATGGCGCCGGCGGTGGAGCGGCCGATGCCGGGCAGGGCCTGGACCTGCCGGATGTCTTCGGGGAAGTGGCCGCCGTGGTGTTCGTGCACGAGGCGCGCGGCGCGGTGCAGGTTGCGCGCGCGGGCGTAGTAACCGAGGCCGGACCAGTGCGCCAGTACCGTGTCCAACTCGGCGGCGGCCAGACTGGCGATGTCGGGGAAGCGCGCCATGAAGCGCTCGTAGTACGGGATCACGGTGGCCACCTGGGTCTGCTGCAGCATGATCTCGGAGACCCACACGCCGTAGGGCGTGGGATCGCGCTGCCAGGGCAGGTGGTGGCGCCCGTGTGTATCGAACCAGGCCAGCAGGCGCGGGGCGAGGGCATCCGCCGCCGGCATCAGCGGAACAGGCCTTTGAGGGCCTTGTCCAGCTCCTTTTTTGCGTCTTCCTTCGCCTTTTCCTTGAGCCGTTCGCGCTCGCGGATCACGGCCTCGTCGGCCTTCTTTTTCAGTTGCTGTTTCTTCTTCTCGATGACCTGCTTGGCCTTGGCGTCCAGCACCGGCTTGAGGTCGAGGCTGATCTTGGGATCGGCGAAGGGGCCCTTGATGCGGATGGGTATGGGCAGTTCCTTGAGCTGCTCCAGGTCCTTGCCGGCCTGGCCGGTGGCGGTGTTGACCACGCGGGCCACCAGCCGGTAGTCGAGGCGTTCGCGCGGCAGGTCGACGATGCCCTCGCCGGTGACACGCAGCAGCGGCGACTTGGCCACCAGATCCTTGTTGCTCACTACTCCCTTCTCGATCCGGGCGCTGGCGGAGAGCTCGGCGAAGTCGGTCTTGGCCGCTTCCTCGGGCGGCTCGGGCTGGCCGCGCAGCTTGGCCTGGGCCTTGCGCAGCAGGTAGCCGATGTTGATGCCGCTCACGGCGCCGTCGAGGAAATGGAAGCGGGCCTGACCGTCGAGGTTGGCCATGAGCACCTTGGGTTCCACGCCGCGGGTGGTGAGGTCGGCGCTGAGGTTGGCGGTGCCGGAGATGGGTGCCTCGCCCAGCACGTCCTCCAGCAGCGGGCCCGCGTGCACGTTTTCGATGCGTTCGCCGAGGCTGATGACGGGCAGCTCGCCGCGGGCGTCGAGGCGGATGTCGCCGCTGTAGCTGCCCTCGTATAACCGAGCTTGGGCCGGGTGCAGGCGCAGCTGGCCGTCTTTGGCGCGGAATACCAGCAGGATGTCCGCCAAGCGGGCCTTGGCCGCCTTGAGCTTGCCCACGGTGAGACGGCCGTCCACGTCCAGCGCGCGCAGCGGCTCCAGCGGCAGTTGCGCGGCGGCCCCGGCGGCCCCGGCGGGGGCCGGTGGCGGGGTCTCGCTCTGCGGCGGCAGGTAGCGGTCGAGGTCGATGGCGTCCACGGCCAGGCGGTAGCGGATGGCCGGTTGGGCGAAATTCGCCACCGAGGCCTTGCCCTTGAGGGTGGTGTCGTCGGCCAGCAGCCGCAGCCCGTCGACGGCGATGGCCTCGCCGGAGCCGATGAAGTCGAGCGACAGGGCGGCCTTGCCGAGCACGGCCGGGTCACTGGTCTCGGGCACGGCGATGCCGAGTTTGGCGAGCAGCTCGCGCGGGGAGAACTCGGCCAGGGCGAGGTGGCCGCTGGCCTGTGGCGCATCGACGATGTGCGTGGCCTCCGCCTGTGCGTCCAACTGCAGGCCGGCGGCGCGGAGTGCGAGACTCGGCACCTGTGCGGTCTGTTTGTCAAGGTTCCATCGGGCCTCAAGGGTGAGTGAAGACTTGCTCAGGGCCTGTGCGTCGAGCTCGGGCGGCAAAAGGCCGGCGAGGGCCTGGGGGTCTTCCAGGGTGAGGGCGAGGCGAGTCGAGCCGGTGCTCCAGGGTTGTAGCCTGGCCTCGCCGGTGAGGCGGCTGCCGAGCAGGTCGAGGCGCAGCGCCGTGACGCTGGCCTGCTGGGCGGCGAGATCGGCCTCGACCTGAGCGGCCAGGCGCAGGCTCAGCGGGCTGACGGGCAACACCTCGCCCTCGCTATCCAGCGCCAGCTCGAGGTCGCCGAGGGTGAAGTGGTTGAGGGCCTCGTCCATGCCCAGGCGGGTGGTGAGTTCGAGGTGGTTGCGCAGCGCCGGCTGGGCGGTGGCGACGTCCATGGCCAGGCGGATGTCCACGGGCTCGGGCGGGGCCAGCTCGCCGGTCTCGAGCTGCAGATCGTCGATGGTGATGCGCTGGCCGGCCTGGGCGTCGTCCCAGACGATACGGGCGTCCTCCAGCTGGATGCCGCCGATGGCCAGGGCCGCCAGTGGCGGTGGGCCGGCCTCGGTGGGGGGTGTCGTGGCAGGGGGCGTCGCGGCCGGGCCCTCGCCCGTCGCGGCGGGCTTGCCCAGCAGGTCGTCCCAGTTGCTCGTGCCGTCGCCCCTGCGCGCCAGGTTCAGTTGCAGACCGCGCAACAACAGGGTGCTCATCTCCAGGCGCTTGTCCAGCAACAGGGGCAACAGGCGAAGGTGGATGTCCACGGTCTGTACGCTGGCCATGGGCGCGGCGCCGAATCCGGGTGCGTTGCCCAGGCTGACCTGGTTCAGGCGCAGGCCGAGCCAGGGGAAGATAGAGAGTTCCAGGCGGCCGTCCAGGTGCAGCTCGCGACCGGTGGCCTCGTGCACGGCGCCGGTGATCTCGTCCTTGTAGTCGTTGGGATCGACGAAGACGAGGATGGCAACCAGGCCGAGGACCACCAGCAACAGGCCGCCGCCGAGGGTGTAGAGCAGATAGCGAATGAGCTTGGAACGAGAAGACTGGGGCATGTCCGTTGTCCTTGGGCGGGGGGCGGTTGCCAGCGATGTGGCGCAGGTGCCAGAATCGGGCTCCCGCAATGATAACCAGAAATCATGCCTAGCACCGAGACCACCCCCCTCCGGCTGGAAGACAACGACGGCCATGCCACCGTGGGCATGCTGGTCACCCGTGTCTACGACCCGGCCGAACGCGCCCGGCGCGCGGGCCTGCGCTTGGCGGGGTTCTGGGGGGCGGCGGTGGTGAGCGTGTTTATCCCCCTCGCCCACTTCGTGCTGGTGCCCGGTTTTGCCATCGCCGGTGTGGTGGTGGCCTGGATGGTCTGGCGCCAGGAGCGGGCCGTGGACCATGCCAAGGGCCGCTGCCCGGCCTGCGGTGAGGAGGTGATCATACCGCTGGAGGCCAACGACACCCTGCCCAAGTGGACCTACTGCCCGGCCTGCAAGGCCTCCGTCAAGCTCAGCGCCGTCGACTGATGCGCCCCGTCCTGGCCATCGTCGTGCTCGCCATCATGTTTCTCGCCGTGGCGAGCGCCATCGGTCTGTTGCTCGTCCAGCTCGGCGTGTTCGGCTGAGGCCACCGGCTGGCAGTGGCTGAGCCCCAGTTCGGGCGGCTCGAAGGAAAAGCTGAAATTGCCCGCCTTGCGCAGGCCGCTCAGGCCGAGGATGTGGCGGGTCCCACCGGGGAATACCGCCGCCTCCACCCCTCGCAGTTCACACGCCTCACCCAGGCGAATGGCATCCAGGCGATACACCGCCACGCGTTGTCGCTCGCCCGAGGCGAGGATCCCCATCAACTCCTTGACGAAGTGGGCGCGCCCCGCCGTCTGCAGGGCCGCCAGGCTGTGTTCGTCGATGGTGTTGTAGCTGGAACCCGTATCCACGAGAAAGTCCACCGGACCCACCCCGGCGATGTGCCCATGCACGTAGAAGGTCTTGGCGCTCTTCTGCTGCATGGGCACCACATGGCCCGGCTGCGCCAGGGCCATTGGCAGCCCACCAACCATAAACAGCAACAACCCACAGGCTGCCCATTTCCTCGACATCGACATTCCACTCTCCTGCGCACGCCAGTCCACCCTATCAGGGTGTGGCTTCACTTGGCAGGTATAGCGTCACGCAGGCGGTGGGACTGAATGCGTAGTTTCCGTAGACCCGGCGGGATCAGCCCTGCCGGAACAGGGCCGGCTCCAGCTGATGTCGGTTGAGCAGCTTGTAGAAGTCCGTTCGATTGCGTTGTGCCAGCCGGGCGGCTTGGCAGACGTTGCCTTGGGTCATCTGCAGGATCTGCACGAGGTAGTCGCGTTCGAAGCGGCTGACGGCCTCGCCGAGGGGCAGGATTTCTTGCCCTTTGCCGCGCAGGGCGCGCTGCACCAGGCCGTCGGAGACGACGGGGGTGGTGGTGAGGGCGGTGACCTGTTCCACCACGTTGAGCAATTGGCGGATGTTGCCGGGCCAGGGGGCGGCCATGAGGCGCTCCATGGCCTCGCGGGAGAAGCTGCGGGCGAGGCAGTGTTGGTTGCGGCCTTGCAGTTGTTGCAGGAAGTGATTGGCGAGCAGGGGGATGTCTTCGCGGCGCTCGGCGAGGGCGGGCAGCTCGAGCATGACCACGTTCAGTCGGTAGTAGAGGTCTTCGCGGAATTGGCGTCGTTCGACCTCGCTCTCGAGATCGCGGTGGGTGGCGGAGACGATGCGCACATCCACCGGCCTGGCCTCGTTGGCGCCCACCGGGCGCACCTCGCCTTCTTGCAGCACGCGCAACAGCTTGCTCTGAAATTCCAGCGGCATGTCGCCGATTTCGTCGAGGAACAGGCTGCCGCCATTGGCCGCCTCGAACAACCCGGTGTGGTGACGGTCGGCGCCGGTGAAGGCCCCCTTGCGGTGGCCGAACAGCTCGGATTCCAGCAGGGCCTCGGGGATGGCGGCGCAGTTGATGGCGACGAAGGGGCCGGCACGGCGTGGGCTGGCGGCGTGGATGGCGCGCGCCAGGCGCTCCTTGCCGGTGCCGCTCTCACTCTGGATGAGGATGCTGACGTCGGTCTGCGCCACCCGCCAGGCCTGTTTCAAGAGTTCCTCCATGCGCGGGCTGTTGGTGATGATCTCGCGGCGCCAGGCCTGTTCTTCGTCGTCCTGCGCGCCGCTCGCCGGTGGCCGGCCGTGGCGTTGCGCGGCGGCGATGTTCTCCAGCAGTTGTTGGCTGTCGAAGGGCTTGGTGAGGTAGCTGAAGACCCCCTTGCGCGTGGCATCGACGGCGTCGGGGATGGTGCCGTGGGCGGTGAGGATGATGACGGGCAGCGAGGGGTAGCGTGCGTGCACCTCGTCGAACAGGGCGAGGCCGTCCATGCCCTCCATGCGCAGGTCGGTGATGATCACCTGCGGCTGGAAGGTGGCCAGGCGGGCCAGCGCCTGGCGCCCGCTGTCGGCCGTCTCCACCCGCAGGCCGGTGGCCTTGAGGCGCATGGAGAGGAGTTTGAGCAGGCCGGTGTCGTCGTCGACCAGTAGGATTTTGTCTCGGTTCATGGGCGTTGCTCCGTGCCGGGCGACGGGCTGCCGGCCGGTGCGCGGGCGGCGTCGCGTTCCTTGTCGTTGATCACCTGTTCGATGGATTTCAGCTGGTCCAGTTGCCTTTGCAGGGCCTGCAGTCGCTGGCGCAGCGCGGCGGGCGCCTGCTGCGCGGCACTCAGGGCCTGCCGCAGATCGGCGTTGTCCGCCTCCGCCTGTGTCAGGCGTCGTTGCAGGTCGTCGCGCGCCTCGCGCAGACGCCCACGTTCGACGAGCTCTTCGGCCAGCAGGCGGGCCAGGTTCTGTGCTGCCCGGTCGCCCGCTGGTGGCTGCTGGAGGAAGGCCTGCAAGGCGCTGGCGGCGGCCGCATCGTCCCGGTATGCCGCGCCTGGCCGGCTGAGCAGCAGGGCCAGGCGCAGCCGGCCGCAAGGGAGGGCGGGCGACTGGCGCAGGGCGTCGAGCAGGCCGGCGGCATCGCTCTCCGGCAGCTGCGAGGTCACGGCGTAGAATTCCAGCGGATCGCCGCAGGTGGGATCTTGGGCGGCCGAGGGCTGTCCCGGCAGGTGGGCGCAGGCGCTGAGCAGGAGGCAGAGCAGCAGGCCGGTCGGCCCTCGCTGGGAAGGCGCGCGCGCGGGCCGTGGCGATGCCGGCGGGCGAAGCGGGTTGGCTCTCATGGGATCGGTCTTCATAACCCTTTGGCGTAAGTCTGTGGGGTGGGCCCGAGGGGGCTGGGTGTGGCGGGCCCGGTCGGCATCGGTTCATCTGCCTGCCCGCGGCACGCGCTGTCGTCGTTGGGCAGGGGCAGGCAGACACGCAGTCGGGCGCCGGTATCGGCGTCTTCGACGAGGATGTCGCCACCGTGCAGGCGCGCATAGCGCTGGGCGATGGCCAGGCCCAGCCCCGTGCCCTTGACGTGACTGCGTGCCGGTTGCGGACCCTGATAGAAGGGCTCGAAGACGCGCTGCTGCTGGTCGGGCTCGATGCCTGGACCCTGGTCGTGGACCTCGACGCAGGCCTGTCCCTCGGCCGCCCACAGGCGCAGCTCCACCCTCCCGCCGGGGGGTGAGTATTTGATGGCGTTGGAGAGCAGGTTGTCGAGCAGGGTGCGCAACTGCTCGCGCTCTGCGCATAGGGTGACCGCCTGCAGCGTGGTCTTCGTCTCGATGCCACGGCCGCGCAGGGCGAGGCGATGTTTGTCGATGATCGCCGGCAGCAACTCGTGCAGGGCGACGGGTTCGAGCCGCTGCGGGGCCTCCTGTGCCAGGGCGGTGTTGAAGTCGAGCAGGGCCTCCACCTGCGCCTGCAGCTGCAGACTGTTGTCCCGCAGGATCTCCGCCACCTCGCGCTGCTCCGGGTTGAGGCGGCCGACCACCTCGTCACGCAGCAGCTCGGTGCCCTCACGCAGGGAGGTGAGGGGGGTCTTCAGCTCGTGGGAGACGTGGTGCAGGAAGCGCCGCTTCTGGGCGTCCAGCTCGTCCAGGCGCTGCCGCAGCCAGTCGAGGTGCTCGCCCAGTTCGCGGATGTCCTGCGGTCCGCTCACCGCCACGGCGGTCGCGAACTCGCCGCTGCCGAGGCGGCGGATGGCTGCGCCGAGGCGGCGCAGGGGCTGGCTGATGAGCATACTGAAGACTACGGCGAGAATCAGGGCCAGGGGGATCAGGGCCAGCGCCTGCAGCAGCAGCAGACCCTGGATCTGCTCGACCTGCGCGGTCATGCGATTGCTGTGGCTGGAAATCATCTGCGTGACCTCGAAGGGAATGGGGCGTGCCAGGCGGACCAGGTCGTTCTGTTCCGCCAGGCGCAGGGCCTGTTCGCTGTCCGTGGGCGGGTCGAGCAATCCCTGGCGCAGTTGCCGCTCATGGGTGCGCAGCTGCTGCAGATGGCTGCGCAGGGTAGCGTCGGGGTCGAGGGTCTCGAGCCGGGCGATGGCCTCGATCAGGGGCTGGCGCTGCTCGGCATAGCGCTGCAGGAGGGCGGGGTCGCGCAGTACCAGGTATTGCCCCGAGCTGCGCTCCAGATTCAGCACCTGGGCCATGATGATGCGGCCTGCCTCCACCGCCTGCGTGGAGTCCCTCACGGCCTGCTGCATCTGCGCCGAGAGCCTGTCGATACGGATGAAGGTGTGTATCAGGGCCGCAGACAAGGGCAGGGCAGCGAGCAAGAAGCCGATGAGCGTCAGCTGGAAGATGGAGGTGGGTGGGGTCAGGCGCATGTCACATCCTGGTCGGGCCTTCCCGCACTCCAAGGAGTCTGTCGGGTTTGGGAATAATCTACTGCGCTGATGGGAGAGCGGCCAAAATATCCCCGATTTCTCGTTAAATAGCCCCCACTATTCGCCTCAAAATCGGGAATATTTTGACTCGCTCTCCCACCATGCCCAAAGCGCTTCGCGGGGCAGGCTCTGCTCGCTACGATTACCCAAATCCGACAGACTCCTATGAGCGCGCAGGACCGTGCATGATAGGCCGCGCGGGCTGGCCTGCCAAAAGGGGGTTGTGCCCGCAACGGGGCTGGGCCACGGCAGGTGCGGTAGGGAATAGTGGGGTGTGAAGAGGGGTGCATCCCGGCGGTACCTTTGGGAGAGTGGGTATCTTGCGCGGGCGAAGCAAAAAAAAGCCCCGGGGTTGCTCCATCCTGGAGTCCCCGAGGCTCGCACGGCATCGTCTGAGGTAAACGCCGTTTAAAAGATCCACACACCCACTGGGAGCAGTCGTGCGGATCGTCCGGTGCATCCCTGCACCGCCTGGGAGCCCCTGCACAAGGGAGTGGAGGAGAAGAGGCTCGCCGATGGTGACACGCCTGGGCCGTTGCAGCCTCAGTCGTGCTTGTCTTCCTTCTTGCTGCTGTCGTGGCTCTCTTCCATCTCGAAGCGGGCAAATTCGGCGGCGTCGAGGCTGCCGTCACGGTTGCTGTCCAGCTGGGTCCACTGCTTGTTCAGCGTGGGCAGGGCGGCGGCCTCCTTCTGGCTGATGGTGCCGCTGTGGTCGGCGTCGAGCTTGGAGAAGGCGTCACCGGCTTGAGCGGTACCGGCGGCGACGAGGGCGAGAGCGGCGAATAGTGGCTTCATGTGCATGGAAGGTCTTCCTTTGATTGGTCTATGCGTTGATGTACAGGTTTTCTGTCTCATGGCCGCCGTAAGGCAATATCGTGGGCGGCGACACGAGGGATAGAGCACAGTCCGTGCCATGTCTTCTTGTTCCTTGTAAAACAAGGAGTTGGAGCAATGTCCGGCGATGGCGGCATGTTTCGCGCGGCGTCCGACTGTCGCTCTGGGCCGACAGCATGCCGGGGGTCTGGCAGTAAGTGATTGTCTTGCAAGGGAAAGAGACTGTCGCAAATGGGCGACAGTGGTTCCGGGGTGGCTTCGTCGTGAGGGAGGACTCAGCGGTGGGCGTGGCGCAGGGTGTCGAGCAGGCAGGCGAGGGCCTTGCCGCGGTGACTGAGGCGGTTCTTCTCTTCGGCGGGCAGTTCGGCGGCGCTGACATGATGCTCGGGGACGAAGAACACCGGGTCGTAACCGAAGCCGTTTTCGCCCTGTGGCTGGTGCAGGATGTGGCCCTCCCAGGTGCCTTGGCAGATGAGCGGCGTGGGGTCCTCGGCGTGGGCCATGAACACCACGAGGCACTGGAAACGCGCCGTGCGTTCGGCGTCGGGCACGCCCTTCAGGGCCTGCAGCAGCTTCTGCACGTTGTCGGCATCGCTGGCCTGGGGGCCGGCGAAGCGCGCGGAATAGATGCCGGGGGCGCCGTCGAGGGCATCCACCTCCAGCCCGGAGTCGTCGGCCAGGGCCGGCAGACCGGTGGCGCGGGCGGCGTGGCGGGCCTTGAGGATGGCGTTTTCGACGAAGCTGAGCCCGGTCTCCTCCACGTCGTGCACGGCGAACTCGGACTGCGGCACGGCCTCCATGTCCAGTTCGCCGATGAGCTGGTTGATCTCGCGCAGCTTGCCGCGGTTGCCGCTGGCCAATACCAGGGTCTCGGGGAGGGCCTTGCCGATGCTCATCTGGGGTTCCTCTGCTCTCTCGGGTGGTGCGAGTGGGTCGGCGCTAGTCCTGTTCCAGGGCCTCGCGTTGGTGCTCGATGAGCTCGCGGATGCCGCCGCGCGCCAGGGCCAGCATGGCGTCCAGCTCTTCCTGGCGGAAGGCGTGTCCCTCGGCGGTGCCCTGCACCTCGATATAGGCGCCGGCGTCGTTCATCACCACGTTCATGTCGGTCTCGGCATTGGAGTCCTCGGCGTAGTCCAGGTCCAGCACCGGGGTGCCCTGGTAGATGCCGACCGAGACCGAGGCCACCTGGCCGATGATGGGGTTCTTCTTCAACTTGCCTTGGTCCACCAGCCACTGCATGGCATCGGCCAGGGCGACGAAACCGCCGGTGATGGAGGCGGTGCGGGTGCCGCCATCGGCCTGGATGACGTCGCAGTCGACCACGATATTGCGTTCGCCGAGGGCCTCCAGGTTGACCACGGCGCGCAGTGAGCGGGCGATCAGGCGCTGGATCTCCATGGTGCGTCCGCCCTGCTTGCCGCGCGCCGCCTCGCGGCCCATGCGTGAGCCGGTGGAGCGCGGCAGCATGCCGTATTCGGCCGTCACCCAGCCCCGGCCCTGGCCCTTGAGCCAACGCGGGATGCGGTCCTCGATGCTGGCGGTGCACAGCACGCGGGTGTCGCCGAACTCCACCAGCACCGAACCCTCGGCGTGTTTGGTGTAGTGACGGGTGAATCGGATGTCGCGCAGTTGCTCGGGCGAGCGGCCGCTGGGTCGCATGGCGTGTCCTCGGTGCTGGGTGGGAAGATGGGAGGCGGCGGATTATACCTGGCCGCCGTGCAGGGGGCGAATGGCGGGCTGGACGCCCAGGGTGTTTTCTGCTTTAATGCGCCGCTCCCGCGCCCGGAGTGGTTGCCAGACGGACCCCGAGGTCAGCGGTCGAACACATTTTCTGCCCCTTATTCTAGAGACTGAACGTCATGTCTAAAGTATGTCAGGTCACCGGTAAACGCCCCATCACCGGCAACAACGTTTCCCACGCGCACAACAAGACGCGTCGTCGTTTTCTGCCGAATCTGCATTCCCACCGTTTCTGGGTGGAGAGCGAGAATCGCTTCGTCCGTCTGCGGGTATCGACCAAGGGCATGCGCGTCATCGACAAGAAGGGCATCGACACCGTGCTGGCCGAGATGCGCGCCCGCGGCGAAAAGGTCTAAGGAGAAGTATCATGCGTGACAAGATCAGACTCGTTTCCAGTGCCGGTACCGGCCACTTCTACACCACCGATAAGAACAAGCGCACCATGCCTACCAAGATGGAGATCAAGAAGTTCGATCCCGTCATCCGTAAGCATGTGTTGTACAAGGAAGCCAAGATCAAATAATCCTTGCACAAGGGCGTCAAGACCCCGAGAAGGCCCGGTAATCACCGGGCTTTTTTTTGCGCGGGTTTCTGGCATAGTGCACCGCCAGTGGGTGCCCGCCACCCGTCCCGTTTCCCTCTGGAGGACTTTCCCGTGTCAGTTCGCAACCTGTTCATCGTCACCCTGTTCATCGCCACCCTGGGTGCCGCCGGCAACGCCGCGGCGCAGAATGTCAGTATCACCCTGGGCGACAAATCGGCCCGCTTCGGATATGGCAGCTATGTGGGTGGGTCCACCTATGGCCGCACGGAATTGAACGGCAGCCTGCTCTACAACACCGACGACAACCGTTATCTGGATCTGGGTCTGCTGGTGGTGGACAACGCCGGCAGCAAGAACCCGGGGCTGGAGGTGGGTCTGGGACCCAAGTTGATGTTCTTCTGGCACGGTGACCTCAACAAGCAGGGGCTGGCCATCGCCCTCGGTGGCCGTCTCAACTTCAAGCCGATGCGTTTCAAGCGCCTGCGCCTGGGCTTCTCCGCCTTCTATGCCCCCATGATCACCTCCTTCATCGATGTGCGCGACGCCTACGAACTGGACATGCGCGTGGGTTACGAGATCCTGCCCACCGCCAGCGCCTACCTGGGCTGGCGCCGGATCAATGCGGATTTCAACAAGGGCCGCGGGCGCAACGACATCGACCGCAGCGGCTATCTGGGGATGGTATTCAGCTTCTGATCCCGCGCTCTCAGGCCCGCCCCGCGCGGGCACAGACCCACACCTCCACCACTTCCACACCGGCCCGCTGCAGGCAGCGGCTCAGCTCGCGTGCGGTACTGCCGGTGGTCATCACGTCGTCGACGATGGCCACCCGCGGCGGCAGTGGGCCGGTGATCTCGAAGGCCCCGCGCAGATTGCGCCGGCGGTCGTCTGCGTTCAGCTCGGCCTGTGGCGGGGTATCACGAATGCGCCGGCACCGAGGGTGTCCCACGGGCACCCTCAGTCGAGTGGCGATGCCCCGCGCCAGTTCCCGCGATTGATTGAATCCCCGAGACCGCAGCCGTGCGGGGTGCAGGGGCACCGGCAGGATAAGCTCTGGTGCAGAGTCGATCCGCCCCTCCAGCCACGTGGCCATCAGTCCGCCCAGGCTACGCGCGGCATCCAGGCGATCATGGTGCTTGAGTCCGAGCAGCAGGTGGTCCAGCGGTGGGGCATAGCGGAAGGGGGCCAGGGCACGCGCAAAGGGAGGCGAGCGGCGCAGGCATTCGCCGCACAGGGCGCCGTGGCCGGCCGCTGGCAGGGGCAGGGCGCAGCGACGACAGGCGTGGTGGTTCCAGGGCAGCGCCTCGCGGCAGGCGCGGCAGAGGTCGTAGCCGGCGTCGCCGGGCGCCGCGCACAGGGCGCAGACGGGTGGCAGCAGTGCCTGTATGATTCTTGACCACTGGTTCACTCTGCTCACCCTCCCTGGTTGACAGCATGTGGGGGCACGCTAAGATGCCCCGCTCAGTATGCCTGCGACCCCCCCAACCACCCAAGGAGCTCGTCCCATGGACAACGCCGTCTTCGATCGCATCGATTCCCTCACCCGCCGTGTCCTCGACGGTGGCGAGGTCAGCGCCGAAGAGGGCCGCTGGATGATCGGCCTGGGCGACGACTACCTGCCCTGGCTGATGGCCGGCGCCGATCGCATCCGCAAGACCTACCGCGGCGACGAGATCGAGGTCTGTGCCATCTCCAACGTACGTTCCGGCAATTGCTCCGAGAACTGCTCCTTCTGCTCACAGAGCGGCCACCACAAGACCGCCGCCCCAGTCTACGACTACATCCCCCGTGAAGAGCTGGTGAGCCAGGCGCAGCGCGCGCGCGAATGGGGCGTGAGCGATTTCGGCGTCGTCTCCAAGGGCTGGGGGCTGCGCTCGACGAAGGAACGCCATCGGCTGGCGGACTACTTCGCCGCCCTCGACGAGCACTCGGACGTGGGCCGTTGCGCCAGCCTCGGCGTGCTCACCGCCGATACCGCCGGCGAGCTCAAGGCCATGGGCCTGGAGAACTACCACCACAACCTCGAGGCCGCCGAGAGCTTCTTCGACCAGGTCTGCACCAGCCACAGCTACGCCGAGAACATCGACACCATTCGCCACGCCCGCGAGGCCGGCCTGCGCGTCTGTGCCGGCGGCATCCTGGGCATGGGCGAGAGCCTGGAGCAGCGCGTCGAACTGGCGTTGAGCCTGCGCGAGCTGGGCGTCGAATCGGTGCCCATGAACTTCCTCTCGCCAGTGGAGGGCACCCCCATGGGCGATCGGCAGCCCATGCAGCCCTACGAGATCCTGCGCGCCATCGCCACCTTCCGCTACCTGCTGCCGCGGGCCGAGATCCGCATCGCCGGTGGCCGTCAGTTCCTCGGCGACATGCAGTCCATGATCTTCATGGCCGGCGCCTCCGGCGCCATGATCGGCGACTACCTCACCACCCACGGGCGCAGCGTGGACGACGACCTGAAGATGTTCGACGACCTCGGCCTGAGCATCCGCGGCGATACCCAGCGGCGTCGCGCCGCCGCCCGCTGAAGCCCGCCATGGACGCCGCGCTGTCCGCCGCCCTGGCCGAGCGCCGGGCGCAGGCCCTGTATCGTGCGCGGCGCGTGGCCGACGGCCCGGCCGCCCCGCGGCGGCGGGTCGATGGGCGCGAGGTGCTGGGCTTCTGCAGCAACGACTACCTCGGCCTGGCGGCCGATCCCGCGGTGGTCACGGCCTTCCAGCGGGGGGCCGATCGCTACGGCGTGGGCGCCGGCGCCGCGCACCTGGTGGACGGCCACAGCCGCGCCCACCACGCCCTCGAAGAGGCCCTGGCCGCGTTCACCGGCCGCCCGCGCGCCCTGCTCTTCTCTACCGGCTACATGGCCAATCTGGGCGTGATCACCGCCCTCCTCGGCCGTCGCGATGCGTTGTTCGAGGACCGCCTCGATCACGCCTCCCTGATCGACGCCGGCCGCCTCTCCGAGGCCCGTCTGCGGCGCTACCGCCACGCCGACCCGGCATCCCTGGCCGCGCAGCTGGCGCTGCACCCCGAGGGCCGCCGCCTGGTGGCCAGCGACGGCGTGTTCAGCATGGACGGCGACCTCGCTCCCCTCCCCGAGCTGGCCGCCGTGGCGCAGCGCGAGGGCGCCTGGCTGATGGTGGACGACGCCCACGGCCTGGGCGTGCTCGGCCGCGGTGGCCGTGGCAGCGTGGATCACTTCGGCCTCGGCCCGGCCGAGGTACCGGTGCTCATGGGCACCCTGGGCAAGGCCCTGGGCACCGCGGGCGCCTTCGTCGCCGGCAGCGAGGCCCTGATCGAGACCCTGATCCAGCAGGCCCGCAGCTATGTCTACACCACCGCTCTGCCACCGGCCGTGGCCGAGGCCACCCGCACCGCCCTGCAGTTGGCCGAGAGCGAGGACTGGCGGCGCCAGCGCCTGCACGCCCTGATCGCCCGCCTGCGCAGCGGCGCCGCTCAACTGGGCCTCGCGCTGATGGACTCGCAGACCCCCATCCAGCCGCTGCTGGTGGGCGAGGCGGCCCGCGCCGTGGCCCTCAGCGAGGCCTTGCTGGTGCATGGCATCCTGGTCACCGCCATTCGTCCGCCGACGGTAGCCGAGGGCAGCGCCCGCCTGCGCATCACCCTCTCCGCGGCGCACAGCGAGGCCGACGTGGACCGTCTGCTCGATGCCCTGGAGGCGGTCGCGGTATGAGTCTGCACGTCGAGTGTCACGGCCATGGCCCGCCGCTGGTGTTGTTGCACGGCTGGGGCATGAACGCCGATGTGTGGCAGGCCGTGCTGCCGGCGCTGGCCCGGCGCCGGCAGCTGATCTGCGTCGACCTGCCCGGTCACGCCCGCAGTCGCGCGCAGCCCGGCGGCGAGACCCTGGCCGCGTGGTCGGCCTGTCTGGCCGAGGTGGTGCCAGCGGGCGCCGAGGTGCTCGGCTGGTCCCTCGGCGGCCTGCTCGCCCTGCGCCTGGCCCTCGACGCGCCAGAGCGGGTGGCGCGCCTGATCCTGGTGGCCAGCGGCCCGCGCTTCGTGCAGGCCGCCGACTGGCCCCACGCCATGGCGAGCGAGACCCTCGCCGGCTTCGCCCAGGGCCTGGTCGAGGACTACGCCGGCACCCTGCGCCGCTTCCTCGCCATCCAGGCCCTGGGCAGCGAACATGCCCGCGAGACCCTCGGCCAGCTGCGCGAGCAGGTGTTCCGCCACGGCGAGCCCGACCCCGCAGCCCTGCGCGCCGGTCTGCAGATGCTCCTGCAGACCGACCTGCGCGCCGAGCTGCCGCGCGTCCACTGCCCCACCCTGCTGATCGGCGGCGAGCGCGACACCCTGTTCCCCGCCGCCGCCCAGGTCCAGACCCGCGAGCGGCTACCAGCGGCGGCCAGTGTGCTGATCGAGGGCGCCGGGCACGCGCCGTTCCTCTCCCACCCGGCGGCCTTCCTCGAGGCGTTGTCGGCGTTCCTCGACGGGCCGGGTGCCCGCCATCCCTCCATTGCGCCGGAGACGCCGCTATGAGTGACACCCCGAAATCGACCAACCCCGCGGTCGCCCTCCGGCGGCGAACCCCCGGCCAGGCGGAAGATGGGGACGCGCAGACCATGGCTGCAGACCGTGGCTGAGGCGCCGAGCCTGGACAAGGCCCGCCTGCGCGCGGCCTTCGACCGTGCCGCGCAGGGCTATGACGAGGTGGCGGTGCTGCAGCGGGAGGTGGGCGAGCGCATCCTGCAGCGGCTGGAGCTGATCCGCCTGCAGCCGCGCGCCGTGCTCGACCTCGGTGCCGGCACCGGTCGCTTCAGCGAGGCCCTCGCGCGACGCTACGATCAGGCGCAGGTGATCGCTCTCGACCTGGCCCCGCGCATGCTGGCCGTGGCGCGCGGCCGCCAGGGCTGGATCGCCCGCTGGCGCCGTCGGCAGCAGTTCGTCTGCGGCGATGCCGAGGCCCTGCCCCTGGCGGACGCCAGCGTCGACATGGTCTTCTCCAACTTCGCCCTGCAGTGGTGCGGCGACCTGAGCCAGACCTTCGCCGAATGCCGCCGCGTGTTGCGCCCCGGCGGGCTGCTCATGTTCTCCACCCTGGGGCCGGAC
>JANTGX010000010.1 GCA_024762755.1 Gammaproteobacteria bacterium | reverse complement strand
TCTCATTTACTACCTGCCAGGACGAGCGGGAGGTGGATGAAATATTCGGGTTAGCCATCTCAATCAAGCAGCAATTCACCCTGCTTAAGAGCATTGGTCACGACGCTGCAGTCCATGCGCTGGCGCTACCGATCCTGTGCGACGCCTTCGTTGATAACCGCCAACCGGCCGTGTAGCTGCTCGGCAGGCTGGCCATTCGGGAGCCCCGCGAATGGCTCAATATCGAGTTGCACTGTGTGTGGAAGGGGCCCGAGAGTTAAGCCCGGCGTAGTGTGTCTTGTTTTGGGCTATCTGCGAGACTCTAGGCTTAGCTTATTTTCCGCATACTCCACTAGATGTGCTTGTCTCCTCAAGGGTAGACATTATTACCCTCTTTCAGTCGACTATCTCAAAAGTCCCCTTCTCGTAATCTCGTAATATCTGATGGTTCGATCTGGTGACACACAGCAATTTACTGGATCTCGATGTTCAAATTGGTGGCCTGCGCGGTGTTACCCGATACGTCGATAAGTAGCGAGTTGTTCTGGGCCTGGTTGCTGGTGTAGATGCTGCTGTCAGCAATCACGGTCCCGAGCTGATAGCGAGGCGCGGCGCCCGCCACTTTGCGGGGTCCCGTTGCGGCCGTCAGGCTGAAGGCATTCCCGTCCAGTGTCAGGTGGCGCGTGACGATCAGGTTGGCATTTCCTTCGATAACGTTGTCGCTGAACAGGCAACGGGCGAAGAGGCCGAACAGTTCGGCCTTGCCCGTTGCAGCCGCAGATTGCAATTGTTTGATGACGGCCTTGCTCACGGTCAGATTGACCAGTTGATTGCCACGCAGGCTGAGGGTGCCCATGATGCCGTGCACGATATGTTCGGCGACCTGGCCTTCCAGGGATTTCAGGAACTCAGCGGTTAGCACCTCGCGCAGGAAATCCTCGCTGGCCGGCAGGCCGTACAGGCTCACGCTGCCGGCGATCTCGTTGCTCTCTAGGCTGATCAGGTCGTCTTGGTCCAGGATATCCAGTGCCATTTCAGGTCCGGGCTGGTCTGGCAGGGCCTCGCCCAGCACCAGGGCCAGGCCGGGTCGCGCCTTGATGGCAGCGCGGCGACTGTCGAGGATGATGTCGAACAACTCGGACTCGGTCGGTTTTTCGTCCCCCAGTTTGAGGGCGAGTTTCTGCAGATTCATGCGCTCGCCATTGCTCAGGGCAGCGAAGATCCCACCCTGCTGTGCTAGCGCGTCCTGCAGGCGCTTTTGCATGGCCTGGCGTTCGTCCAGTGGTAGGTCGGCGAGCTGTTTGGCCACCGCGGCGGCCTTTTTGCGAAACACCGCCCAGCCAAATTCCCCATCGGCGGGCAGTTGGAACAACTCGGCCAGGCTGACGATTTCGCTCCCGGTGAAGATCTTCTGCGGTGCGGTCAGGCTGCTGGAGGTGCTGGCCTCCAGCTGGTTGTCGCGCAGCCGCACCTGATCGGCGGCAGTGATGGAGAGCAGGGGCCCCTCGGGCGTAAAACCCCGCAGGGTGCAGCTGGCTAGACTCACCTGGGCACAGTGGCGCAGGGTGATGGCGCCGTCGGTATCGTTGACCGGAAAGCCGGCCTCGATACTCAGATCACGCAATGTCACCGCCCCCAGGCCGCGCAACCGCCAACCCGTTTCTACCAGGCGCAGGTGGCTGGCCGGGCCACAGCCGCTGAGGCTCAGATGCAGATCGCGGGCCGCCAGTTCCGGTGCGAGCTCCAGGCCCTGGCTCTCGTGGTCGCCGGCTAGCAGGCACAGGCAGAGGTCGCGTACACCCTCGTTCAACAGCGTCTCAATGGCCTCGTCCAGCCGTTCGAAGGTACCCCCCTGGCCGACCGTGACCCGACAGCCACCACCGGCCTGGGCCACTTCCCGCTTGGCGTTGAAATAGAGCGGCGTGGTGAGGTTCGCGCCGCTGTCGTCGACAAAGCTACGCCCTTCGGCATTGAGCAGGGTGGCCTGGACGCGTTGACTGGCGTGGGGGACATCGAGGCGCCAGTCACAGCTGGCGATGCCTTGGGCGTCGGTCGCGACCTCCAGCCGTTTGAGCAAGCCGGAATCGCCGGACCGCAGGCGTCCGTTGCCCTCGACGATCTCGAAGGCGACCTGGGCGCCGACCACTGGACGCCCGCCATTGTTCACCCCGACCTGCAAGGGCTGGGGCAGGAATTCACGCGGGCCAGCCTCTTGGCCATCGCCTCCGACGTGGAAGAAGCGGTACAGCTGTGTGAGGGGTGGAAAGTGGGGTCGGCAGTCCGCCGGCGCGCCCTCGAATGCCTCACCGGTAGAGTGCACCACCGCCAGTCGGCAGAAGTGGTGATGGATGCCGAGCGGCGGTGCCTGTTCCAGCGCCTCTACCGAGGCGTCGGCGGTGCGTACCGCGAAGCACCAATGGTCACCGGTGCGGGCGATGCCATCGTCGGGGAAGTCCAGCTTGACCAGCAGCCCATGTTCGAGTGGCAGGGTGATGCTGGGGCCGGCGGCCGGGATGACGCCACCGGAGGCCGTATCGCTCAGGTCGACCAGCAGGTTGTCATCGGTGTCGAGGACCTGGCCACGCTGGTCCCAGCGAATGACGCGCATGTGGCGGTTGGGGTCGGGTTGGCCGCTGCTATCGGTGGGAAAGTCGGCGGTGTCGAGCGCCGAGTCGTCGTAGTCGAAACTCAGGCTGCGCTCCGTCTCGTTCACCGTCACGCGGCGCATGACGCCCGGGATGCCGAGCAGCTCACGATGGTCGTCGGTGATCTCGACCCAGTCACCTGTGTTGAAGCGCAGTACGTCATCACGCCCCAGACTGTCGAGGGTGAGTTTTTTGCGATTCGATGCGATCTGAGTGACGTTCGCCACGATGGCGGCGTTGTGGCGCGACCACTTGATATGAGGTACGCCGCCCACGACATCATGCACCTCGACCCGGTAGAGCAGATTGTCCAGCCCGCGGTAGCCACCCTCCGGTGACACGCTGCAGGGATCCTCTTCACCTGGCGTCGCACGGGTCCCGGTAGTGAGGCGCAGGTCAGACGGGCGGCGCAGCGCGTCCCAGCCGGGGATGTCGGCTTCCGGCGTGTCACAGCCCAGTGCGATGTCGTCACTCACCGGCAACAGCTTCACCTGCCACACCGTCTGCAGACGGACGGTGGTGTCAATCCCGAGGGCGGTCTCCACCAGCTCCGGCGCCTGATGGTGCGTGACCTCCCGTTGCCAGACATCGAGGAAGGCCAGACATTGGCCCGCGAGGGGGATGGCACCGACGATGGCCGGGCTCGGCAGGGTTGTGGTAGCGGTGACCTGTGGGGCATAGGGCTGCTGCAGATAGGGCACGGCGCTGTCGCCATGCAGCTCGGCCAGTGTCGCGTCGAAATTCAGTGGCGGATTGCCATGGTTCTCCGCCTGTAGCCCGTCCACATAGAGGCGGCCGACGCCGATGTGCAGCGCGCCATCGACCACGGTGAGCCGGAAGGCGTCAGGGGTGGTATCGGAGACACCACAGTGCCCGATCAGGTCGACGCTCTCCGCGCGCCAGCGCCGGTCCTGGATGGCGGTGGCCTCGTTGTGTTCCCAGTCGAGGTGCACGCGGCCCTGTTGCTCCAGCACGCCGCTGTAGTTGTCCCGGGCCCTGAAATGCTTGCGGCTGTAGTCTCCACTCATGATGCTCTCCTCGTTGTCGGTTGGGGCAGGGTGTCTCATTGTAGGTTGGGTTAGCGCAGCGTAACCCAACGAAAACCGTAGGTTGTCGCGTTAGGCTGCGCTAACCCAACCTCCGATCCTGGAAATGCCCAGGCATCGAGTAGGCCGGTTAAAGCGCAGCGGAACCGGCAATAGCTCGGCCGATCCCCCCGCTGTTTGCGTGATCCGGTGCGCTGGATCGGGCCTACGGTGCTGTATTCGTTGGGTTACGCTGCGCTAACCCAACCTACGATCCTGGAAATGCCCAGGAAATGGGCCTTCCAAGGTCCTGCTAGGATTCATGAAAGATGCCCGCTTCCAGGCCCACCCGCAGGTACTCGCGCAGGCGAATACGCAGGTTGGTATCGCGCTGCGGCCCATATAGATGCCGATACACCCCCATCTCTGCCTCGTTCTCCGCCCCCTGGCGGATCTCTTGTGGCGTGCTGAGGGTGAGTTGGCCATAGGCGGGCCGGCCATAGCGTTGTTGCCGCAGGCCGGGCTGCACCCGCGCCGTCACTTCCCGCTCGATCGCCGCTTGGGCGCTGGCGTCGAGGTCCGGGTTCTGTGCTTTGGCTGCCTGCAGCGCTTGTTGGATGGCCAGGGCCGGCTGGCAGCGGTACTGGTGCGGTACGCTGGACCCGGCTGGCACGTAGCTGAAGCGCAGGCAGCCGTGCTGGCGCTGGCTCACCCGCACCGGCGCCTCGTCGTCGACACTGCGGGCGAGCAGGATGCTATTGGCGATGGTGCCGATCTCACGCGCCTCGACCCGGCCGATCAGCGTGCAACTGTCCAGCGCGAGATGGCCGCCGGCGGTACTGCCATCGGGCTCGGCATAGGCCAAGCGGGTCGGGTCCGTGGCGTCGATCAGGCTGTCGCTGGCTTCGAGGCGGGCGTCGGCATGATTGCGGATGGCCCCCACGATGCAGCGCGTCAGGTGGGTCTCCAGGCCGGCAACGCCCAGTTCCAGGCTGGCCTCGTCCGGTTGTTTTGGCATGCCATCCGGCTGCAGGCGCAGGCCTGGCACCAGAGTGCAATCAATCAACTCCAGCCGGCTCAGCTGGTTTTTATTGGCATTTTCGTCGGTATCGTCGTCGGTAAGGGCCGGTACCTCGAGTAGGGCACCGGTCACTAATAGTCCATTGAGGACAAGGCTGCTGCCAGCCCCGCCAATCACCTTTAGACTGGTCAGATCAAGCACCGGGCGGCGGCCATTGCGGGCGCGGATCTCGATTCGTCCCTGCTCGGCCACCTCGATCTCCAGCTTACCGTCATAGCGTGCGTTCTCCAGCTTACCGTCATAGCGTGCGTTGTCGGTGATTTCGATGACACCGTTGCCGGCCACCGCAGTCAGTGCATCGCCCAGCGTGGCCGCCTCGTCCGGCACGCGCACTAGGGTGGTGGTCTCCGGGGGGGCTGGCAGCGTCGTGCCCCGTTCGTATTCGCCACCGCCCAGATCGGCCGGGAAGCCCTCGTGCCAGGTTACCTGCAGCTCGGCCGAATCGGGCGCATCGGCGGGCAGGGCGATGCGGCCCAGCAGCGGGTCGATGGCGACCTTGCCGTCGGGGGGTGGGGTGTGGGCCCAGCCCCCGGCGTGGTCGCTCAGGTCGCAGACCAGGATGTCGTCTGCCTCGATGAGGCTGCCGTTCAGCCACAATGCCAGGCTGGGGGCGAGACCGTTTGTCCCCGTGTAGTAGCGTTGCAGGTGCCGAGCCAGGCGAAGGGGGGACAACGGCCAGGGCACGTTGTCCGGCTCGGCGAGGTGGCTAATGTCGGTCTCCGCCTGGGGACGGTTGTAGAGCGGCAGGTCGTGGTTGAGGGGGCTGACGCGGTAGCGCTGGGGGCCAACCCGATAGGCGGGGGTTTGGGTATGGCGGTAGGCCCGGATGCGCCACAGATGCAGACCCACGTTGGGGATATTGTAGCGCCCGCCGCCGGAAGCGATGTGGCGCACGTCGATGCTGCGCGTCGCGCTGTCGAAGGCAGTGCCGGTCCATTCCAGGGCCTCGGTGCGGCGCAGGTCCGGGCTCCAGAGGTTGTCTGGCCGCGGGTGGGCCATGGACTGGCTGGTCAGCAGACGCTGGAAGTACTCCACCGCGCGGGCGTCCCAACCGGTCACGTCGCGGGCCAGCTGCTCCAGCACCAGGGCGGTGCCCTTGCGGCGGCGCAGGGCGATGGTGTGGGCTACCTCGGCGCGTGGGCTGGCTACCTCCGGCACCTCGCCGTGCAGCGGCTGGTAACCGATCAGGTCGCCAAGATAGGGTACCACCCAGTCGGCGCAGGTCTCGATGAACAGGTCGTCGTAGAGCTGGTCCAGATTCTCCTGCGCCACGTCGAGCTGCTCGGCGAAGACTGCCAGCAACTCCTCCAGTGGGCCGCGCTCGGTGCCCTCGGCCCGGGCCAGCTCCGCGTCGCGGATGCGGTGGATGGCCGGCAACAACTCGAACAGGGAACGGGCGTCGCTGCTCATGACATGACCTCCAGTTCGATGGGGCCGTCGGCCAGGGTGAGCAGCTCGGCGGGCTGCGGCGGCGTAGTCGGGGAGGCCATGGGCAGGGCGGCGAACAGGCGCGGCTGGCGGCTCGGTGGCTGACCGTCACGGTATAGGTGCAGTACATGGGCGGCGATGACCCCCGCCACCCCCTGGGCGATGGCCGCCACCTCGTCCACCGATACCCCCTGGCCGAACTGGCGCTGATCGAAGCCAAGGGCCGCACGCAGCGCCTCGCGTACCGCCGCCCATACCGCCTCTTGCTCATGGGCCGCATCGACCTTCAACGCCAGGCCGCAGTGGAAGCGGGCCTCGCGGTAGTCGCGGATCTGTAGCGGCACGAGTGCGTCACCATAGTCCCGCAGGGCCTGGTGCAGATGGTCGCGCACCGTCCCCGACACGACGGTCCCGGCCACCCCAGCCACCGTCAGGAACACCCCCTGGCCCGGCCCGCTGGCGATCCATAGGGCATGGGCCTTGTCGATGCCGGCGAAGGCACGCGCGAAGTCGGCGTAGTCCTGCACCGACACCGCCCGGTCGAGCGTCAGTACCGTGAGCGGCGCGTTCTGCCGCGCCCGATCCAGCGTCTCGGCATCCTCGCCGCCGCTGGCGGCCACCGGGTTGACCACCTCGCTGACACCCAGTGGGCGTGCCAGCAGGGTGGTGAGGCGGCCCGCCGCCACATTGCCGGCGCAGCCCAGCCCCTTGCGGTATTTGACGCGCAGATTGCTCTCGCCACTCGGCGGGCGGGCCCCCTCCTGGCCATCACCGAATTGCAGGGTGGTACGGGCATTGTCGTCCTGCCAGGTGGCGTAGACGCGCGCATCGGCCGGCGCGGCATAGAGAGAGGGGACTTCCTGCCACAGCAGGTCGTTGACGCGCAGCTCGAGGGTCGAGGTGCGACCGCTGGGGGTGGCGGCGGAGACATAGGTCAGCGGCCCCTGACCGAGCGGGAACTGCAGATCGGGCTGGCTGGCATCGCCGCTGCCGAGGATCTCCTCCACCGTCTCGCCCTGGCTGGCGGGTGCGACATTGGCATTGATGCGCAGGCCGGTGCGGGCATAGACGTGCTGCAAGGGGGCTCGCAGCGTGAGCTGGGTGTGGTCGCGGTCAGATCGAATGGCATCGGCGGTCTCGGCGATGAAGACGATCTCCCACAGCAGTGGGTCGTCGTCCCGGCTGGGCGCCAGTGCGATCTGGTCGCCCTGTGCCTCCAGGGTGCCGTGGCGGCCGTCACGATCCGCGAGCCGCAGGCGCAGGCGGGTGGTCTCATCACCTACCAGGTCGGAGAACTCCTTGCCCGCGAGCGTGGTGGCGAGGTAGTAGACCTGCGGTTGTGACACGGTTTCGGCGGCGGGTGCAGCGGCGGGCAGGCTAGCATGGGTGCGCGCCACGAAGGTCGTGGGCCCGGTGACCCCAGGGCGAAGCTCGGTGACAGAGTGTGTCGTCGGCCGCAGCGGGGTTATCTCCACTGGGCCGGGAGGCGGATTCCACGGCAGGGGCAGGATCAGGGGCGGCCGCAAGACGGGCTCGAAGTGGACGAGATGGGGTATCGGGGTCAGCCGCTCCGGTGGGGCCAACAGGAATAACTCGTCCCCCTCGGCCAACGCCACCTTCTGGCCATCGTCCAGTGTCAGTTCCACTCCCTCGACACCCGTTGCCACGGCGATGCGCTGACCGGGGCCGGACAACGCCAATGCCTGGCCGGGCTGCAAGTCGTCGAGGCGCTGGTCCAGGGTCAGGCTGTCGCCGTAGACGGGGTGGCGCAACGGGGTGGCCGCCGGGGTCAGCGCCTCGCTCTGGGCCAGCACCAGGGTCTTGCGCAGGTCGAAGCGCTTGGGGGTGAGGTTTTCCTGGCCGTCGGGGCGGATGCGCGTCACGCTGGCGGAGAGGCCGAAGTCATTGCGGGTCACCTGGGTGACGCGTGCCGCTCGATACAGCTCCACATAGCCCGGCAGGGTGGGATGACCGACCCAGGATTCATTGGAGACCAGGGCGATCCAACTGCCGGCCACGATCTTTGGGTTGTCGGTGGCGAGATCGAGGTGGCCAGGGTCGAGTTCGAAGTTTCTCCATCGATAGAGCTTCTTGTCCTCCGTCAGCTCGATGAGTTTGTCGATATTGGAATCCTTGTTGCCGAGCAGATTGGGATCGGGGGCATTGTGGCCGAACAGCGCCGTACGCTGACGCAGGGCAAAGACCTGCACGCCCCTGCCCGCGGGGTCCATGGGGGGCACGCGGCTGCCCAGGGGTTCGGCCCAGGTGATGTGGGTGCGCCCGGCGGAGCGCTCTGTCTCCACGCTGGAGACGATGCGCACGTCCCAGTGTTCATCACCGGCGTCGGCCTCCCGCTCAGCGCCGACGATCAGGATGGCATCGCCCGGTGCCAGGCCGGTGTCGAGCCCCGCCAGCCACAGCTCGGTATCACCGTGCTGCGGGTGCCAGGGCTCGTCCTGCTGCACCGGGATGGCGTTCCAGGTGCTGCGCGCCTCGATGGCGGCGGTGGTCTCGAAGGTCTGCGCCGCCTCGTCCTGACCGGGCACGCTCTGCACCCGGGTGCCCACCGGGATCGTGATGCGCTGCGCCGGCTCGCCGGGCAGGGCCTGCAGGGTGAAGGCGAGGTGGGTGCCGGCCGCCAGCCCCGGCGCCAGACGGTAGCCGATCAGGCGCGCCAGCTCGCGTACCGACAGCCGCTCGCTGGCGGTGCGCAGGTAGTGTTCGTTGGCAATGCGCTCGGCATAGAAGGTGAGCACGTCCAGCGAGCTGGCCAGCGCATCGGCCAGGGCCAAGGTGAAGTCGTCCGCCTCGCGGCTGGCGAAGGCAGCCAGGGCCGGGTAGTCGCTGCTGGACAGGCGGGCCTGGATGGAGGCCAGGAAGTCGCCGTGGCGGCCCAGGCGGTAGGCGATGGCCGGCTGACCCGGCGGATTGTCGAGGCGGTGCGGTGTCTTGGGGTCGATCCCCGTGCAGCAGCCACAGGTGTTCGCGGTGTGGGTATCGGCCATCACTTGCCTCCGTGGAGTTCAAGCCGGAGCACGCCGTGCTCGGGGAAGTTGGGGTCGTTGTCGAGGCGCGCGATCTCCAGCGGTCCCAATTCGTGGTGACCCTGTTGCAATGGCAGCGGATCGGGCCGGCCTTGCCGCTGGAAGCGGGTGACCTGCACCGAGTCCACACCCGGCACGGCGCGCGCGGTGGCGTACAGCGGACCGAGATAGACGCTCTGGCCAAAGCTGAAGTTGTCGGGGTGAAACAGGCCACGACTACCGTCGGCATGTTGTTGACTGCCCAGGGCGTCGAGCAGATCGCGGCGCACGTCGCTGCGGAAATAGGCGGGATCGACACAGACCAGCAGGTCGATCTCCAGCGGTACGAAGACCGGCCCCTCCACCGCGATGTCATGGCCGGCCATGCGATAGCGCGCTAGGTGGTCGATGACCTGGGCAGTGAAGGCCTCATCCACCGGCAGCCCGCCGCTCCGGTCCACGGTGACGAAGACGGTGTACCAGCTGCCGGTCCAGCGCAGCCGGGCGACGGCCCGTTGCACCCCAGCCATGCGTTCAATCATGGCGGCGTAGTCGGCCGGGGTCACCGCCCGTTCCTGGCGGCGGAAGGCCTGCGGCGCGTGGCGGCGGATGGCGGCGGCGCTCTCCGGCTCGCTGCCACCCTGGGCCGGGAGCGGATTGGTGATGGAGACGATGCGCGGTTCCGCCGTGACGGCATGGGCGATGGCGCCGGCCCCGACATTGCCGGCCGGTCCGTTGCCGACCCGGTAACGGGCGGTGAAACGGGTACCGCTGTTGGGGCGTCGGCCGTGTCGATCGTCACCGAAGCGGATACGGGCGCTGCCGTCTTCTTCGCTCTCCAACACGAAATGGCGGTCACCGGGATGGCTGTCGAGCAGGTCGTTGTGGGGCTGCCACTGGAGGCCGCTCGCCGTCTCATCGTTCAACGACACGGCGGGCACGGCATCGGCTACCGACCACTGCAGGGCCGCGCTGGCGGCGGCGTCGGGATCGAACAGCACCCGCTCACTGCGGCGCAGGCCATCCACCACCACATTACGCCGCACCGTACCTTGCCGCGTCACCGGCCCCGTCGTGAGGCTGGGATGAAAGCGCGGCGGCAGGGGCTCAGCTGCGGCCGCCTGGCAGCCATCGCCCACCGCGGGCGGGTAGTGCAGCCGGGGGGTGGGCACCTCACCCAGGTCCTCATCCTCGATGGTGCGACCGTGATCCACCAGGATGTTGTTGCCGAGGGCGATGCTGACCCCGTCCAGCGGCCGGTTGCCATGGGCGTCGTCCGTTTCCGAGGACAGGCACAGTGGAAAGGTCAGGGCATCGTCGCTGTGCCACTGGATCTCGGTGATGGGGAGTTCGGTGAGGGGATCGTACTGCGTCGCCTGTACCGCGGTGAGACGCACCGCCTGGCGATGGCTGGGGTCGGCGTCGGCGGCCTCGCCGGTGTGGGGACCGATGACCTCTTGCAGGATGAGTACATCACCCGGTGCCAGGTCAGGCCAGTGGCCGGCCAGCGTGGCCCGCGTACTGCCCTGCGGCAGGCAGCAGCGGGCGTCACCCCAGGTGTAGAAGGTGAACCGGTTGTGCGCCGCGCGCAGGGTGGTCGTCTCCTGTCCCGCCAGCGGTTCGAACACCAGTGCGCTACTGGCCAGGGCCTCGCGCGCCGCGCTCGAACCGGGTCCGAGGCGGGCGGGCGCGTCGGGCAGGCGGGTGAGACAGCGCAGGTCCGCCGGCAGGGGCACGGGGTCGTCTCCGGTCACTTCCAGGTGCAGCCAACTGCGGGCGTTGCAGCCTTCGCTGAGGCGATAGTCCACCAGCAGGGCGTGGCGGCGCAGGCTGGTGCGGCGCCGGGCGGTGCGCAGATAGGCCTCGGTGCCGATGGCGTCCAGCTGATAGTGCTGCAGGTCGCCCACGTAGGCGATCAGCTCGGCCAGGGTGGTGGTCAGATCGGCCGGGCTGCGGTCACGCCAGCCGGGCAGGGTGCGGGCCAGGCGGTCCAGCAGCATGCGCCGCAGGCTGGCGTAGTCGCGGGCCAGGTAGTCGATGTCGGGCCAGGTCTGGGCCGGCTCGCTGCAGGGGTTCTGGGGCTGGCAGTCGAAGTCACCCAGGCAGTCGATCTTGAATTCGAACTCGACGCTGGCCAGCATCGGATCGATCCCTGCCGGCGGGCGCTCGCTGTCGGGACTCTCCACCAGGCGCAGCCGGTAGCGGCTGTAGTCGCCGCTGCGGTCGGTCTGGATCACCAGCACCCGATCAGCGTCGGGCCTACCGTTGAATTCCGGGTGGGCGCTGGCGCTGGCCCGCTCCAGCGTCTCGATGGCGATGCGGCGTACCCGCTCGCCACCCTCGATGCGCAGGTTGTTGATCCCTAGGCCCGCCGGCACCGGCTTGAGCAGGCCGAGCAACAGGGTGCGCTGGGGTGGCAGACCGGCCGGGGCGTCGCGGTCCAGCACCTCCAGCCAATCGATGCCGTTGAGGGTAACCTCGGGGGCCGCCACGGCGGCGCGCCGCTTTTCGTTACAGCAGCGATAGATCATGGTGTGCCTCCCAGCGCGAACTGCTCCTGCTGGCGCTCCTGGCTGCGCAGGATGGTATAGGCCACGGTCACTGTCAGGCTGGCCTCCACCGAGCGCACCTCCACCTGTTCGACCTGGATCAGGTCACTGAGCCACTGCTGCAGCGCGCCCTGCACCAGGAACTGCACGGTGGCCGCCAGCTCGGGGCTGTTGGGGGCGAACACCAGCTCCTGCAGGCCGCTGCCGAACTCGGGCCGCATCACCCGCTCGCCGGGGGTGGTGAACAGCACCTGCTCGATGAGGCCGCGGATCCAGCTCGCCTCGTCGTCCTCGCGGCTGCGGCCGCGGCCATCGAACTGGTAGGGAAAGTGCAGCAGACGGGTCATGATCAACTCCCGATGACGCGGGTCTGGGCCACTGCCGGCAGCAGTGGCGTGCCATTGGGGACGCATACCGCCTGGCTGTCCATCAGGACCAGCGGTTGGCCATTGGAGAGCACCCGAGTCGCCGCCACCACCCACTGCGCGCTCACGCAGGGCACCGGGCTGCCGGAGACATTGAACGGGCAGCCGGCGATGACATAGGGCGCGCTCATGGTCACGGTCGGCTGACCATTCACCAGCACGCGCGGGTTGGGAGCCGTCGGCGTGGCGGTGCCGCCGTGGGCACAGAGGACAGTGGCGCCGACATGGAGTAGAGGTCCGGGCATATCAGATCACCGTCAGCGCGCCGTTGTTGATGGTCACGGTGGGCCCCACCAGGGTGATGGCGGCGCCCTTGCCGTTCTGGATGTAGATGCCGGTGTCGTTGACGATCAGTGTGGCGCCGGTGGCGCTCTTGAGCATGATGCCGCCCGTGGGCCCCGGCAGGTCGGAGATGGTCAGACCGTTCTGCAAGGGGGTCTGCAGGGTGATGGCCGACAGACCCGGCGGTGTGGCCAGGGCCAGGGCCGGTACCTCGGCCGCGCTGCCCCAGAAGCAGCCGACCCAGATGGGGTGGTCGGGATCGCCTTGCTCGAACTCCACCCAGACCCCGGAACCGATCATCGGCGGCGCCACCATGCCGTTCTGCGGACCGGCGATGGGCACACAGGGCATGGCCCAGGTGGCGGGCGCGAGGCCGGCCACGTCCGGCACCTGCACCTGCAGGCGGCCCTGTTGCAGGGGGTCGATATTGTTGAGGACGACGCCGCGATACTTGCCATAGAAACGTTCGGTCATGCGGGTACCACCGGTGTGTTGGAGATGAGGGCGTTGCGGGTCAGTTCGAAGTCTTGCTTGAACTCGCCGCGCTTTAGGGTGCTGGTGACCTTTTTCACAAAGTACAAGCCATCATAGGCGACACCGACGCCCCGCACGCCCACCAGGCGGCGGGCCTTGAGCATACGCCCGTAGCGCAGCACGTTCAGCGAACCGTTACCGGTCACCGCATCCTGCGACTTGCCGGCCTCCGCCAGCCCCTTCGATAGCGCCTGCATGGGGTTCATCTTGGCCGTGTCCTTCAGCACCTTGAGTTTGGCGATGGGGGCCGGCAGGGCGCCTAGCGGTGGTTGCAGCGGGTTGAGGTCGGGGATGGGAATGGGGATCGGCACCCGCGTCATGGCGTTCTGGATGTAGACCACCGGCAGGACCCCCTGGGTGGGGTCGAAGTTGAAGTTGAGCGATTCCACGTTGGTGTGGCTATTCATATCGACATTGAGCGCCGGTTGCGGCGGACCGACTTTGATCTCGGGGCCGAAGTAGGCGATGTTGGTGAGTGGTACCTCGCCCGGCTCGATATAGAACACGTAACCCACTTTCCGCGCCAATTCCTGCACATAGGCCAGATCGGTGCCCTGGTGCGAGGGGATACGATCCACCGGGATCGGCACGTCCGGGAACAGCTCGGGGATGGGTAACGGAATGACGCCGAAGGCGGCGTACTTGGCGCAGATCAGCGCCACCCGCGCCGGGATGGGCATGGCCGGATAGGGCAGGCCGCTGAAGTCGAGCATGTCCATCACCTTGGTCAGGTCCTCGCCGGTGACCGAGATGCTGCCCGGCTGGTCGTTCTGCCCCGGCTGTACCTCCATGTGGGTGGCCACACCGTCGAACAGGGGTTGCGGGCGGCCGCCGAGGGTCACAATCAACACCACCCGCAGCGGTGGCGTGCCGAGACTGGTATTCTGGCCGGCAGCGATCAGGAACAGGGTATTGAGCGCCGAGTGAGCGGTGATCTTGAAGCGCAGCTGGAAACCGCTGCGCTCGCCGGCGCTGTGGGTCACCTCCACCTGTTCCAGGGCGTCGATCACCGGCGCGGGCACCGGCAGTGGTACCACCGGCCCCATCATCAGGCTCAGATGGATGGCGCTAGCCGACATCCTTGCCTCCCGGTACCCCGGCCGGCAGGGTGATGCGAATACGCTGCCCCAGGGTCTCGGTCAGCTCGCTGGGACGCAGCACCGCGTTGGCATCGCACAGCCGCCAATACTGCTCCGCATCGCCCAGTTGTTTGGCCGCCACGCTGTCCGGCCGGTCGCCCTGTTCGATGCGATATTCGTGCAGCAGGGCGTGCTGCTCCGGCGGCGGGATGAAGCGGCGCCGCACATAGCTCACCGGCTCGCCATCGGGGCGGCTCCACTGCGCGGTCTCCAGGCCATGGTAGCGGCTGTCCGGCGGGAAGGCCGGCGCGCTGAGGGCGTTGGCCTGCATAAAGGCCTTGAGGGGGTCGGTCATGGCAGTCCTCCAATGCCGAGGGTGTCGAAGCCCACTGCGGCGGCGCGGGCGGCCAGGCGCTCGCGCGCCTGCAGATAGGCCATGAACAGCCCACCGCCCTTGTGGTCGAAGCCCAGGTCGTCCACCGAAAGTACCCGCAGCCCCAGGCTCACCTTGGCGCGCAGGGGATTGAGGGAGGGGTCGAAGGCCTCCTCGGTGATGGAAAAGTCGGTCACTCGCACCGGCACGATGCGCTGCGCGCCCCATACGAACAGCACCAGGGCCGACTCCATGGGGGCGATCTCCAGCATCCCCGCCGCCGCCCGTGCCCGGTTGGCCAACAGATCCGCCGCCGCCGGATTGACCAGGGATTCCAGCACCGCCAGCGACGGCCCGATGCCGGCCTCGACCACCGCCCGGTGTTGTTCGGGGAACTCCAACTGATCGGCCGCATCGATCTCCGCATCCAGCTTCAGCGTTTCCACCGCCGGGCCCTTCAGGCGTAGCGCCTCCGAGCGCTCCGCATTGTCCCTCATGCCCTGCGCCTGCAGCGTGCGCGTCAGCGTGTCGGGGTTGTACTGCAGGGCGATTACGCGTTGCACCTGTGCGGAACCCGGATCGATCAGCACGATGCCGCCTTTGACGATACGGGGGGACTGGCTGTAGCCGCTCATGTCATCTGTATCCTAGAAATGCAGGCGCAGCGAACCGCCGATGAACGTGGCTGGCGGCAGTGAGCCTGGCGTGGCCGGTTCATCGGGCGTGGTGAGCTGGCCCTGTACACCGAAGTCGAAGGAAGCCACCGGTACTTCGCGGCACGATGCCCGGGCGCGGTCGATGGTGGATTTCACGTTGGCCACCGCGCCGACCACTTCGGCCAGTCGGGCGTGTGGCGCGAACGTGCGTTCCAGCTTACTGGCATCCGGGTCCGGCGCCGGCGGTGTTTGCACCGCCTGGATCGCATTGCGCAGGCGGGTGCCGGCGGCCTGGAGTGCCGAGCGCGCAGCAGCCGGATTCATCGCCCGGCAGGTGGTGCGGGTCGTCTGGATAGTCAGCCCGGCCGCACCGCGCCCCGCAGTGGTCGCGCTGGCACGCGCGATGATGCGCACGTGCTGAAGGGCGTTGATGGTAACGCTGAAGGAAAATTCACTGGTGCTGGCGTTGAGTGCAAAGACCAGGGTCCGGGCGCCGCGGAACTCTATCGGCAGGCGCACGGACAGTGAGGCCGGCAGGTCGATGCTGACCGCGGCCGCACCGAGATTGAATTGGATTTTGGTCGACGGCAGGGAAAGCCCACCGCCGCTGGCCGGGGCGGGGACGCTGCCGGTAGCCGGTGTGGTGCCCGGCGTACGACGGGGTCCGGCCGTCGGCAGTATCGGCCGGCCGAAGTTCGGCGTCAGGCAGGGGTTGCCGGCGACCAGGCTGGCGGGGCTGATATCGGGGTTGCAGGCTGTAAAAACCCGCAACAGGCGCGTGCGGCTGACCGTCCCCGGGTTGTGCAGGCTCAATCGGCACAAACGGCCGATGTCGCAGGTCGCCTCGGCCAGTGGCGCCTGGAACGAGACGTCGTCTTCGGCGCCCGGTTGCGGATCGCGTGACAGCGCCGGGCTGGCCGCACTGATGGGGGGTATGGGGGCGTCGGTGGCAATGCCGCGCGCCACACGCTGGGCTTCGCTCTCGCGTTGCGCGGTGCCCAGGTTTGCGCCGCCGGGCCGGCGTTGCTGGATCACATGGGTCAGTTCGTGCGCCAGCCGTTGCCGCGATTCGGGTGCATGCAGGGTATAGCCTTCCGGCCCGAACACAATGTGCCGGCCAAGGGTGTAGGCGCGGGCCGAAAGTAATTGCGCCGACTGCGCCGCCGCCGGGCCGGTATGCAGCCGGATATCACCGAGATCCTGGCCGAAACGACGCTCCATGAAATTCCGGCTGGCAGGATCCAGCGGGTGACCGGCGCTGCGCAGCACGGCTGCCACTTTCTCCGGGACGCTCACGCTGTTGATGCGGGTGCCGTTTGCTCCTCCTCGTACTAAGGGCTTTGCATGTAGAGATTTGTGTCCCGAGATATTGAGTCGTCGCTTCTTTTGTGGCTCCGGCATGCGCACTACCTGATCTGCCTCACGTTCCAGAGGATCGTTGCCGTGGCCGACCACTAGCTTAGTCTGCAAGGCGAGTGGTTGGACTACCCCCGAGAACATGTGGGCTGGGCTTAAGTGATGTGCAATCCCTAGGGACGAGGGCTTGGCCCCAGCTTTCCCTTTTCTGGACGCATGTGCGAGCAGCTGTTGTACACTCATGGTTTCTTCCCTCCGGTGAGAGCGCGGGAAATGGCCGCCCCGGTGGCCGTTCCGAGTTTTTCTTTACCCATTTGAACCTGCCCGGCATCAAGCCGATAGCGGTGTCCCGGGTCGATTCGCCGGGCGATGCCGGGTTCAGTCAATTGCCGTTGCAGTTCGGTCTGCAAAGCAGTGGCTACGGCTTTTTGGTCGCTGGGGTCCACCCCCCGCAGCACCAGCCGGTCGATGTGCACGATGACCTTGCTCATACCCACCCCCGGGTCTCGGCCTCGCTGGGCGGTTTGTCGCGCTTGGCGGCCTCCAGGCGGGCGGCGCGCAGCAGCTGGGCCATACCGACGGCGCTGCCGTCCTCGGCGGCGAGGAAGGCGGCGTTGAGGGCGATGTTGCGGATAGCGCCGCCGGTGGCGCCGAGGCGGGCCAGCTTGAGGTAGTCGATGCCGTCCAGCGGAGCGGCGTCCGGGAAGGTGCCGCGCCAGATGGCCTCGCGCTGGGCCTGGTCCGGGAACGGGAAGCGCAGGATGAAGCGCAGGCGGCGCTGGAAGGCGGGGTCGAGGGCAGCCTTGTGGTTGGTGGTGAGGATGGCCAAGCCGCGGTAGGCCTCCATGCGCTGCAGGAGGTAGCTGACCTCGATGTTAGCGTACCGGTCGTGGCTGTCCTTGACCTCGCTGCGCTTGCCGAACAGGGCGTCGGCCTCGTCGAACAACAGGATGGCGCCACTGGCCTCGGCGGCATCGAAGACGCGGCGCAGGTTCTTCTCGGTCTCGCCGATGTACTTGCTGACCACGGCGGAGAGGTCGATGCGGTAAAGATCGAGCCCCACGGCGTGGGCGATGACCTCCGCCGCCAGGGTCTTGCCGGTGCCGCTCTCGCCCTCGAATAGGGCGCTGATGCCCAGCCCGCGCGGCCCTTGGCTGGCGAAGCCCCACTGCTCATAGACGGTAAGGCGGTGACGTAGCTGGGTGGCGATCTGGCGCAGGGTGGCGAGCTGCGCCTCGGGCAGCACGATGTCGTCCCAGCCGGCGCGCGGTTCGATGCGCTGCGCCAGGCGGTCGAGTTCGCTGCCCTGGGCCGTGGTGCGGCAGGCCGACCACAGGGCCTGGCTGGCGGGTTCACCCTGCTCCAGGGCTGGGGCCAGGCGCTGGCCGAGACCGTGGATCTGACGGGCGCTGAGCTGGAACTGGGCAGCGACACCCGCCAGGGTGCCGTTGACACGCTCGGCGCTGGCGCCGAGGGCAGCCTGCCACAACTGCTGCTGGTCGGCGGCTTCGGGCCGGTCGATGCGCCACTGTGGCGTGGCCTCGTCCAGGGCCAGCGGCTCGCGGCCACTGAGCAGCACCAGCCCGCCCAGACGCTGCAGCAGCCGACGCACCAGATGTTCGTCGCCATCGCCGGTCACGATGAGCAGGGCCGCCCCGAGCAGGGCCGCCTCGCGCTGCCACAGCACAGCTAGCGCAGCCAGCTCCTGGGCCTCGGCCGGGATATCGGTGGCCTCCAGGGCATAGAGGCGTAGCCCCAGTCCGGCGGCGATGGCAGCGGCCGTGTCTTCCTGGCCGCTGCGGTCGCTACCGTGGAGTTGCAGGACGGCGGGGAACGAGGCTGAGGCCTCCAAGCGCTGCAAGGCCTGTTCGACGATCGCACCGTGGGCGGGGGCCAGCAGGGGGGCGGACTCCACTGGGCGCAACAGCGGTTCCAGGCGTGGGTCCAGGTAGTCGATGCCGGTCAGATGGTGGAGGATGCGCTCGTCGATGTGCAGCGGCGAGCCGCCGGGCGTGCTGGGCCGCTCCAGCTCCAGCAGGCGCCACTGGCGCAGCGGGCGAGCCGGGGCCAAAGCACTCCAGTGGGGCATATCGAGTCGTTCCAGGGCGAGGTGGAAGTCGACCGTGGGGGTGGCCTGACCCTGGGCAGCGGCGCAGGCCTTGGCCAGACGGCCATCCAGCTCCACCCCGGCGCACAGCAGCAGCAGGTCGCGCTCGAAGCGACTGAGGCCAAAAGTATCGGACAGCTGGTCGATAGCGGCGGGGGCCGGCAGGGCCTGACGGGTGGCGTCACAGGCGGCCGTATCCGCCGCTTCACCGGCGAGAAGCGCTGTGAGCCGGGCGAATTCGGCCACCAGGCAGGCTTGGTTGGCGTCGCTCCAGTCCTGGGGCAGCGGCGCGTTCATTGGATGGTCAACCGCTTGTCGAGGAACACCGGCGGGGTGGCGCTGCGGTCGACGATGGGGCTATCGATGCCGTCCACTCGCAGGCGCGCCAGAAACTCGCCCGCCGGGGCCTGGGGAATGACGAAGTTGAGGGTATCGCTGGCGGCGAAGAAGGGCTCGGGCGCGACCTCCTGCTCCCCCAGGATTAGCGTTACGGTCTGTTCGGGACGGACCTCCGGCCGGCACGCCAGGCTGAAGCTGGCAATACCACTGCCGTCGCGGGTAACGGTCTTGGGCAGGTCGGTGAGTTCGGCCGCCAACACCAGCGCCAAGTGATTGGTCTCGCGCGGGGTGGCCTCGCCGGGGCGTATCATCTCGGCCGCCAGATCATAGACGGCCACCGGAAAATCCGCCGCCTGCTCAATGGGGATCTCGAAGTTCATTCGATCACCGGTGGTGCCGCTGGCAGGCAGCCGTGCATCGATGCCAAAGCGTGCATTGCGAAGTCGTACTCGCTGCGCACTGCCATCCAGGTGATGGCCGCTCAGGGTGATGTCCTTACCCAACTGCGCCACTGGCTGACCGCCGGCGGGTTCCACTCCCTCCAGGGTGGGCACCGGGGGAATCAGGTCCGGTGTGGCGAGGATGCCCTGCTCGCGGCCGGCCACGACCGGGCCGCGGCTTAGGACCGGCAGCGCCGTGCGCGTCGGCGCAGTGGACTCGATCAGCACCACCGTCACCTGATAGGCGGCGGTGGGGCGGTAGCTGCTTTGGGCGGCGGTCCATAACTTGGACATCTCTTCGCCGTTGAGGGTCTCCAATGTGACCCGCAGTTGCTCTACTTGCTCGGCCAGACCGGAGTCGGCCAGGGCTCGCAGGGCCGGCGGAAGACTGTCGCCCACTTCGGGGGAGGGTTGCAAGGCGGTTCGAATGGATTGCCGATCCAGCACTGGGTGCTCGTGCATGAGCTGCATGGCATAGCCAAGCAATATCTCGCGGTGCAGGTCATCGCCGCCATAAGTGGACAGCAGATAGTGCAGGTTCAGCGCCAGCGGAGGATTGGCCAGCCGCTGGCGGCCACTGGGATCACGTGCTGGCAGGCCCTCGTTGCGCCAACCGCTGTTCGGGGTGACCTGGTGCAGAAACAGGTTGATCTGCGAGCGCTCACTGCCGCCCTCGGCAACGACTCGGTCGGGAGGTAAAACGCTGACGCTAACCGTGCTGCCCACGATACCACTGACGTTGTGGTTGATCATGCCGTCGTTGAGCAGATGACGCAGCACCGCGGTGACGCCGGCGATGGCCAGGGCATTGCTCATCTGCGCTCCCGTTGGCGCTGGGCCAGATACTCGTCGAGGCTCATGGGCTCACGGCGCGGGCGAGATCGCTTGGGTGCCGGTGTGGTCTCGGCCACCGCAGTGACCTCGATGCGACCGATATGCACATGGACCTCGGTGGGCTCGGGTTCCGTTTTCGCCAGCCGCAACCCTGTGGGTTCGGCGCTGGTGACCGGCTCGTCGTGCGGTGCCCCATGCGGTGCCCCGTGGGGTGTCGGGGCCAGTAACGGGTCGGGCAAGACTAGATCCGTTGGCACTGTGGTCGGGGATGTGGGCAGGGGGGCTGACGGGTCGGCAGGCTGGGGCGTGGGTGACGCGGTAGCGGCCCTGCCTTGCGGCTCGCGGGCTGAGAGTAGGCCCTCGGACGCAGAAAGGGTTGTGTCAGCAGCGGTGATGTTGCCGACCGGGCGCTGGCCCTCGGTGATGATGGGTACCGGTCGGTTGTGCGCCGTGACAGGGGCCGCGGATGCAACGCCGGGCTCATGGGGCGCAGTTGGCTGCTCGGCCATGGTGGTGATCGTTGCCTTAGTCGCCGCAGCAGGCTGAGGCTCAAGCACTGGCTGTGGTTCCCCACTCTCGGGCCCCGGTGAGGACGTTGGCCCTGTCGTTGGTGTGGAGGCGGTCCGCGGTGACGTGGTGACCAACGATGGCGTAGCGGCCGCAGCCGATTCTTCGGCCTGGGGAGCGAGGGATGGTGTCAGTGGCGCTGGCGGTCGTCGCTGCGGCGCGGAGGCGGTCGCCAGATCGACGTCCTGCGGCGTGTTATAGGGCAGCTGTTGCAGCGGATGAACTGCGGCAGCCTCCGGAGTCACCGCCTGCTGGGCCAGGCGTCGCAGCAGCCCGCTCATGCCAGCACCCGCTTCAGGTAGGCGCGCCGGCGCACCGGTGGCAGGGCGAGGATCTCTGCCTCTCCCCAGCCGTAGGCCCGAGCCAGTTGGTGGACCTCGTCCAGCAGACGCCGCGCCTGGGCCGTCAGCGCTTCCCATAGGAAGTGGGCGATGTCGAGGGGGACCGTGGCGGCCTGGCCGCAGGCATCGCAGGCCAACGCCAGATTGAGGTCGGCAGCAGGATCGGCCTGCTCGAGGGCCGCCTCGAAGGCGGTCAGCAGCTCCGTGTTCGACGCCGTGTTAGCGATGCCACCGCCACAACAGCGTTGCAACAGTCGCCACATGGCCTGCTCGGGATCACCCAAGTGGCTGACCGCCGCCAGGTCGCGGCTGGTGGGCGGGCGACAGGGCAGACCGGCCACCTCACCCATGGACGCGGTGTCGTCCGCTACCGCCAGCAGGTCCCCGCAGCGCAGGGCGAATTCGAGCCGCTCACCGCAGTGCGGGCAATCGCAGTAGCCGTCGAGCGTTTCGCCAAACAGGGTCTGGTGCAGGCGCAGCAGGGCGCTGTTGCGTTCCCCCAGGGGCCGGTCGGCCAGCTCGGCGCCTGGCGTATCCGGCGCCGCCAGGGCGAACAACAGCAGGCCGCGGTCGACGGGATGGCGTTCGCTCCCCGTGGCCCACACCGACAGCAGTTCCTCGGCCGTCAGGGCCATGACGCTCACGCGGCGGGTTCAGTGAAGCTCGGCTCGCTGGGTTCGGTGACCTCGTAGTCGCGTTCCCAGCCCTCGTTCTCGAGCTTGATGGTCTGGATCAGCACAGCGTTGGCATTGGCGTCCAGGTCGGCCGCCGCCTGGTACTCGGACACCCAGCAGCGGTAGACCTTGTAAGCCAGTGCCAACTGGCCGGCCTCGTTGTAGATCTCGATGATGATGTCCTTGCGGAAGTCCTTCAGCGACACCTCGGCCCCCAAGCCGGAGCCGAAGTTCCACACCTTGTTGGCCCATTGCTCGAACTCGGGATCATGCGTGACGCCCCGTTCTAAGGTGATGGCCTCGAACTTGGTACGGCCGGGGGACTTACGCGAGGTGGACGGGTCGCCGCCCTCGCGATGTTCCACCAGCTCGGTGCTGCGCTTGAGGGCGCCCACCTTGCTCACACCGGCCACGTAACGACCGTCCCATTTGACGCGGAATTTGAAGTTCTTGTACGGATCGAACCGTTGTGCATTGACGCTGAACTGTGCCATGACGCTATCTCCTTACACCTCGACCTGGCCAGCCATCTGCTGGATCTGGATGATGACGAACTCGGCCGGCTTGAGCGGCGCGAAACCTACCAGGATATTGACGATCCCGAGATCGATGTCGTTCTGGGTGGTGGTCTCGCGATCGCACTTGACCAGATAGGCCTGGCGCGGGCTGCTGCCCTGGAAGGCCCCCTGGCGGAACAGGTTCTGCATGAAGGCGCCGATATTGAGTCGGATCTGCGCCCACAGCGGCTCGTCGTTGGG
>JANTGX010000009.1 GCA_024762755.1 Gammaproteobacteria bacterium | reverse complement strand
GTCTAAATCGACACCCATTGGAGACATACCATGCACAAGACCTTCGCCAGCGGCCTCCTAGGACTCACTCTCCTCGGCGCAGGGCCGGCCTTGGCCGACCTCTCCGGCAACGCCGGGCTGAGCAGCAACGGCTTCTTCCACGGAACCACGGTCACCAACGACGGCGGCTTCATGTTTGCCGGCCTGAATTACCAACATAAAAACGGTGTGTATGCCTTCGGCAAGACCAACAACGTGGACGACAACGGTGAGATGGCCATGGAGGTGGACTACGGTGGCGGGATCAAACGCAAACTGGGGGAAATGGGTGTCGACCTGGGGGTCATCTCGTACAACTTCCCCAACACCACCCGGGACACCGTCAACGAACTCTATGTGGGCAGCAGCTACAAGGCCCTGAGTGCGGCCTTTGCGACCAACGAGGGTGGCAACTATCTGCAGCTCAACGCCCAACACCGGTTTCCCCAGCGGGTGACCGTCACCCTGCATGCCGGCAACACCTACCCCAAAGACGGGACCGACTTCATGGATACCGGGCTGCACATCCACAAGTCGTTCAAACAGCTGTCGGTCCATGCCGACGTGGTGCACAGCGCGGCCGATCAGTTGGGCGGGACGAAATACGCCATCGGTCTGAGCCAACCGCTGCGGTTCTAGGAATCACTGACGACCAGGATAACGGGAGTCGCCGGACGCCGTCAGTCCCCCTCTCCCGCCGCGGCGCCGGCCCGGTAGGCGGCCAGCAGGGCGTCTCGCAGGTCGGGCCGCAGTGAGAGGTCTTCGACGCCGAGTTGCGCCTGGGCGATGCGGCCGATGGCCTCGAGCCGCTGCCGCTCGGCATAGGCCTCGCTCAGCCCCGGCCAGTCCAGCCGACCCTGATGCAGATGCTCCCGCGCCAGCCCTTGTGCGGCGACGATCTCCGGCGTCTCCATCTGCAGGGATTCGTATTCATAGGAATAGGGGTCGATGGCATTGTCGCGGGCAAGGATCTGATGCAGATCCGGCGGCTCCGCTCCCCGGCGCAGGTAGGGGGCGAGATCGATGCGGCTGCGCAGGTCGTGCCGCCGGCCCTTGAAGTCGAAGACGAGACGGACATCGATGGTCTCTGGCATACGGCGGCTCCCGTTCATGGACGAGGAGTGGATTATAGGGCACTTCGAGACGCAGGCTGCGTCCTCTGCGCGGCCCATGCCCGCCCGCCGAGCGCTGGGACTCGGTTATAATCCGCCCCTCACTCGCCGCCGCCGGAGCCAGACCATGCCCCATCCCCGAGAATTCCTGCCCCTCAACATCGCCGTACTCACCGTCTCCGATACCCGCACCGAGGAAGACGACACCTCCGGCGGCCTGCTGGTCGAGCGTCTCGAGGCGGCCGGTCATCAGTTGGCCGAGAAGGCCATCGTCGCCGACGACGTCTATCGCATCCGCGCCATCGTCTCGCGCTGGATCGCCGACCCCGAGGTGCATGCCGTGATCAGCACCGGCGGCACTGGCGTCACCGGCCGCGACGGTACCCCGGAGGCCTTCTCGGTACTCTTCGACAAAAAGCTGGACGGCTTCGGCGAGATCTTCCGCATGCTCTCCTATGAGGAGATCAAGACCTCGGCCATCCAGTCGCGCGCCGTGGCCGGGGTGGCCAACGGCACCTACCTGTTCTGCCTGCCGGGTTCGGCTGGGGCCTGCGTCACCGGCTGGGATCGCCTGATCCGCGACCAACTCGACCTGCGCGTGGCGCCCTGCAATCTGGCCATGCTGATCCCGCGTCTGAAAGAGTCCTGATGGACGGGGCGTTGCTCGCCGACAACGCCGGACTGCTGATCCTCACCGCCTGCGCCCTGCTGGCAGTGGGTGGGGCCGGCGTGTACTTCCGCCGCCAGCATCTCGCCAACCGTCACCAGCGCACGGTGGAACGGGTGATCGAGGGGCTGGGGGTGGACTACCTGCGCGACGCGGTATTGCCCGACGGCGTCGATGGCCTGGCCTTCATCGATTGGCTGCTGCTCACGCCGAAGGGGCTGGTAGTGCTGGACGTACACCACCGCGAGGGTCTGTTGTTCGGTGGCAAGGCCGTGGACCAGTGGACTCAGGTCGTCGCCGGGCGCAGCTACAAGTTTCCCAATCCCCTGTATGCCCATGACCTGCATCGCCAGGCGGTGGCCTGGCAAGCCAAAGGCATGCCGGTGCAGGGCCTGGTGGTGTTTTCCAGCGCCGGGGAATTCCCCAAGGGGGTGCCCGAGGGCTGCGTCACCATCCACGCCCTGGCCGATGCCCTCGCCCCCTGGCTCGACGGCGAGATACCCGAGCCCCTGCGCGCGGCCTGGGAGAGGCTACGCCAGATCTCCGTCGATACACGTATCGAATTGGGCCCGCGTCAGCGCTGAGACATCCCTAGCCAATGGGTTGTCGAAAAGGCTTTCTGGTTTTTCGACAGCCGAGAGGCAGAACGCGATTCTTCTCTTCGCCCAAGATCGAAGCATTGCCCGTCTTCGATTTCGCCGATCCACCCCTGTATCGGACAGACCGTCAAAAAGACTGCTTTCTTCCAGCGCCGGCTAAACGGCGAAGGGATGGCGCAGGATGATGGTCTCGTTGCGATCCGGCCCGGTGGAGATGATGTCGATGGTCGATTCGGTGACCTCCTCGATGCGCTTGAGATAGGCGCGGGCGTTCTCCGGCAGGGCGGCATAGTCCTTCACGCCGACCGTGGACTCACTCCAGCCCGGCATCTCCTCGTAGATGGGGCGGCAGTCGGCGAAGGCATCGGCCCCCACGGGTGGTGTACGACGTTCCTCGCCGGCACACTCGTAACCGACGCAGAGCCGGATGGTGTCCAGGCCGTCGAGCACGTCCAGCTTGGTGATGCACAGTCCGGAGACGCTGTTGATCTGAATGGAGCGCCGCAAGGCGACGGCATCGAACCAGCCGCAACGGCGAGGCCGGCCGGTGGTGGAGCCAAACTCATTGCCCTGACGTGCCAGGTGTTCGCCGATCATGTCGAGCAGTCCCTCTCCGTCGTACAACTCGGTGGGAAAGGGTCCGGCACCAACGCGGGTGGTGTAGGCCTTGGTGATGCCAAGGACGTAGTCGAAGGCACGCGGGCCCACGCCGCTGCCGGTGGCGGCGCCACCGGCGGTGGTGTTGGAGGAGGTCACGTAGGGGTAGGTACCGTGGTCGATGTCCAGCAGGGCGCCCTGCGCGCCCTCGAAGAGCAGGCTCTCGCCGCGCTTCTGCGCCTGGTGGAGCAGCTCGGGAATATCCGCGATGAGGGGCACGATATGCTCGCCCAGGGCCAGGGTCTCGTCGAGCGTGCGCTGAAAGTCCACCGGCTCGGCCTTGTAATAGTGCTGCAGGGCGAAGTTGTGATAGTCCAGCACCTCACCCAGCTTGGCGGCAAAACGCTCGCGGTGTAGCAAGTCACCCACACGCAGGCCACGGCGGGAGACCTTGTCCTCGTAGGCCGGCCCGATACCGCGGCCGGTGGTGCCGATGGCCTTTTTCCCGCGCGCCCGCTCGCGGGCGTGATCCAGGGCCACGTGGTAAGGCAGGATCAAGGGGCAGGCCTCGGAGAGGTTCAGGCGCTCGCGCGCCGGTATGCCGCGCTCCTCGAGCATGCCGATCTCTTCCATCAGGGCCGCCGGGGAAACCACCACACCGTTGCCGATGAGGCAACGCACGCCGTCGCGCAGAATGCCCGAGGGGATCAGGTGCAGGACGGTCTTCTCGCCGTCGATGACCAGGGTGTGGCCGGCGTTGTGGCCACCCTGAAAACGCACCACGGCGTGGGCCTGCTCGGTCAGCAGGTCGACCACCTTGCCCTTGCCTTCATCACCCCATTGGGTGCCGATCACGATGATGTTCTTGCCCATGACTTGCCAACCTCCCGTCTAGATATTCTCGATCTGCCACTGACCATCGGCCAGCACCAACAGACGATCGCAACCGACCTCCAGGGCACCGCTGCTCTGCCCCGGCAGACCCTGCACCACCCGCTCGCCCTTGGCGCGCAGTTCGCGCACTCGCTGGGCCTGACTCGCCGCCGCCGGACCACTCACCGGCGGCGCATAGATCCCGCCGGGGGACGCCTCTGCCGGTGGCAGCAGGCTCATCAGACGGTTGAGGTCGGCACTGAAGCCCGTGGCGGGCCGCGCCCGACCGAACACGCGGCCGATGTCGTCGTAGCGCCCGCCCTGGGCGATGGCACGGCCCTGCCCGGGGGCGTAGGCGGCGAACACTACGCCGGTGTGGTAGCGGTAGCCACGCAACTCGGCGAGGTCGAAGTGCAGCGGCACGCCGGGGTGTTGCGTCTCGAGCATGGCCGCCAGGTGCTCGAGCTGATCCAGCGCCGCGGCGACGTCGGGCAGCCCACCGAGGGCCTGCCGCGCCTGCGGCAAGACCTCGCCGCCACCATTCAGCCAGACCAGCGCACGCAGGCCATCGGCCGCCGGCCCCTGCATGCCCCACTGCGTCAGATAGGCGTCGATCTCCGGGGCGGCCTTGCGTTGCAGGGCGTCGAACATATCCGCCTCCTGCTCCCCGCTGAGACCGGCGGCAGCGGCCAGGGCACGGTAGATGCCCACGTGGCCGAGGTCGAGGAAGACCGCCTCGAGGCCGGCGCAGGCCAGGGTCTCCAGCATCAGGGCCAGCATCTCGGCATCGCTCTCCACCCCGGCGTGGCCGTACAGCTCGGCACCGATCTGGGTAAAGCTGCGCGAGCCCCCCAGGCCGTCGCCGCGGGTATTCAGCACCGTACCCTCATAGCAGAGGCGCACCGGACCCTCGCGTTGGGCCAGACGATGGGCGTCGATACGCGCCACCTGGGGCGTCATATCGGCGCGCACGCCGAGCAAGCGGCCACTGATCTGGTCGGTCAATTTGAAGGTCTGCAGGTCGAGATCGTTGCCGGTACCGGTCAACAGGGAGTCGAGGAATTCCACCAGCGGCGGCATCACCCGCTCATAGCCCCATCGCTGGAACAGGTCGAGCAGACGACGCCGCAGTCGATCGAGTTGTTCCGCCTCGGGTGGGAGCAGTTCCTCAATGCCTTCCGGCAGCAGCCAGCGGTCACTATTCATGGTCAATTGCGTATTAGATAGAGAAAGAAAAGCCCGCTCAGCATGCTCAGCAGACCCATGACGCGTAATTGGCGATCATTCATTTGCAGCATGGACTGAACGGCCTTGCGATAACCGTTGGGCGTTAGAAATGGCAGCAGGCCCTCGAACACCAGAACCAGCGCCACGGCACTGAAGAAATCCTGCCACATACCACTGCCCATGATGAGGCGTCCCTGCCGGACAAAGAGCCGGCAGGGACGACGGGACTACTTAATGAACTTGAAGAACTCCGAATCCGGCTCCAACACCAGGATATCGTCGCGGCTGTTGAACACCGCCTTGTAGGCATTCAGGCTGCGATAGAAGGCAAAGAACGCCTTGTCCTTACCGTAGGCCTGGGCGTAGATGTCGGTCGCCTGGGCATCGCCCTCACCGCGGATCTTCTCGGCATCGCGGTAGGCGTCGGCGAGGATTACGGTGCGCTGACGATCGGCCTCGGCACGGATGCGTTCGGCTGCCTCGGCACCACGCGAACGCAGGTCCTTGGCCACCCGCTCACGCTCGGCACGCATGCGACGATAGACCGAATCACTGATCTCCGGCGGGAAGTCGATGCGCTTGATGCGTACGTCGACGATCTCCACGCCGAAGTCCGTCGCCTGACGGTTGGCCTGCTCGGTCATGGCCTGCATGATCTCGACGCGCTCCCCCGAGATGGCCTGCTTGATGGTCCGCTTGGCGAACTCGGCACGCAGGCCGTCCTTGATGATCTGCGCCAGGCGCAGGTTGGTGGTCAGCGGGTCACCACCGGTGGCGGTGTAGTAGTTGGCCACGTCGTTGATGCGCCATTTGACGTAGGAATCGACGATGAGATTCTTCTTCTCACCCGTCAGATAGCGCTCGGGCTCGGCGTCCAAGGTCTGCAGACGGGCATCGAAGGTGCGCACGTTGTTGACGAAGGGGGTCTTGAAGTGCAGACCGGGTTTGATATCGGTCTTCACGATCTCACCCAAGCGGAAGAGGATCGCCTTTTCACGCTCGTCCACGGTGAACACCGAGAAACTGAGGACGAAAATGGCGACGACGACGACGAGGCCGACGATGGTCTTGAGCTGTCCCATTAGCGTTCTCCCCTACTACGCAGGTTGTCGCGGACACGTCGCTCCGCCTGAGTCTTTTGTGAGGCGCTGACGCTCTCGATGATGCGCCGGCTGTCCACGCTGGAAGAGCCTTTGCCACCGCTCATCTGATCGAGGGGCAGATAGAGGATGTTGTTGCCCTGCTTCACATCCACCAGGACCTTGCTGCTACTGCCCAGCACCGCCTCCATGGATTCCAGATAGAGTCGCTTGCGCGTCACCTCCGGCGCCTTGTGGTATTCCTTCAGCACCTGCTCGAAGCGGAAGGCCTCACCCTGTGCCTCGGCCACGACCTTTTCCTTGTAGCCGTTGGCCTCGGCCGTCTGCCGTGCCGCCATGCCACGGGCACGCGGAATGATGTCGTTGGCATAGGCCTCGGCCTCGTTCTTTACCCGCTCGGCATCGCCCTGCGCCTTGACCGCATCGGCAAAGGCGTCCTGCACCTGCTCGGGGGGCTGAGCGTCCTGCATATTGACGGTGGTGATGATGAAGCCCGTGCCGTAGCGATCGATGATGTCCTGCACCATCTGCTGCGTCTTCGCGGTGATCTCTGCACGTCCCTCTTTGAGGATGAAATCCATCTTGGACTGGCCGACGATGGCACGGATGGCGCTCTCCGTCGCCTGGCGGAGGGTCAACTCCGGATCCTTGACGTTGAACAGATAGTCGCTGGCACTCTTGATCTTGTACTGCACCGCCAGGCGTACATCGACGATGTTCTCGTCCTCGGTCAGCATGAGGGATTCACGTCCCACTGCCGTGGTGGTGGCGCCGCTCTGGCGGAAACCGATGGTCAGGGCCCGGCTCTCCTCCACGTTGACCACGGTCACGCTCTGGATGAATCGCGGATACCAGTGCGGACCCGGCATGGTGGTCTTGAGGTAGGCACCGAACTGCTGCACCACACCCCGCCGGCCTTCGTCGACGATATAGATACCGGACAGCGCCCAGACGACGGCGATAATTGCGACGATGACGCCGAGACCGATGGAGCCCGCGCCACCGCCACCCTTGGCGCCACTGCCGCCGCCCTTGGAGCCACCGAAGATGGCGCCCAGCTTCTGCTGCAGTTGGCGTACGACCTCGTCGAGGTCGGGCGGTCCTTGATTGTCGCCGCCACGGTTACCACCGCCCCAGGGATCTTTGTTGCCGGAACCACCCGGTTCATTCCAAGCCATCGATTGACTCCATTGCTGATAGAGATTTGGTCTCGCTGGCGAATTCAGGTGCGCAAGCAGACAAAAGCCAGCGAGATGCTGGCACAGGTAGCGGATTTTAGGGGGCCGGGGCCCTGGCCGCAACCATTGAAAGGGTGTGGCCAGGGCCGCCGGTCGAGATGGCGGGGTCAGCCGGGGCCGCTCAACCCCATCCCGTGCAGTCCGCCAATGGCTCGGACTTGCGCAATTGCTCCAGATCACGCCGTTCCAAACGCACCTCGAGCAGCAGGTCGCCATTGTCGGCCACTTCCTCGTGCAGTACCCGCCCGAGCTGGAATAGACGCGCCCGCAGGCGTCCACAGGCCGCCGGCAGACGCAGGCGTTCGGTGATCACATCGTGTCGCTGACGCTCGGCGATGGCCGCCAACAGCAGATCGATGCCCTCACCACTGACCGCAGAGAGCCAGACGCGGGTGACATTGCCATCGCTGTCACGATCCACCCGCGCAGCCTGACCGGGAATCATGTCCACCTTGTTGTAGACCTCGATCTGCGGCACCTCGGCGGCACCGATCTCGGCCAGCACGGCGTTCACCTGTTCCTTGTTGGCATCGTGGTTGTCGTTGGCCGCATCGATCACGTGCAGCAACAGGCGCGCCTCGCGCGTCTCCTCCAGGGTGGAACGAAAGGCGGCCACCAGGTCGTGCGGCAGGTGGCGAATGAAACCGACCGTGTCGGCCAGCACCACCGGCCCGGCCTCTGCCAGCTCGAGGCGGCGCAGGGTCGGGTCGAGGGTGGCGAAGAGCTGGTCGGCGGCGTACACCTCGGACTGGGTGAGCCGGTTGAACAGGGTCGACTTGCCGGCATTGGTGTAGCCCACCAGGGAGACGGTACCGATGTCGGCCCGGGTGCGTGCCCGGCGACCCTGACCACGCTGATTGCTCACCTTGTCGAGGCGGCGGTTGAGCTGTTTGATGCGATCCCCCAGCAGGCGTCGATCGGTCTCGAGCTGCGTCTCACCCGGACCGCGCAGGCCGATACCCCCCTTCTGGCGCTCCAGATGGGTCCAACCGCGCACCAGGCGCGTGGAGATGTGGCGCAACTGGGCCAGTTCCACCTGCAGGCGACCTTCGTGGGTGGAGGCGCGCTGGGCGAAGATATCCAGGATCAGTCCGGTTCGATCGAGCACGCGACACTTGAGCAGGCGCTCGAGGTTGCGTTCCTGCGAAGGCGCCAGGGCGTGGTCGACGAGGACCACATCGGCCTCTTCGTCCTCCACGCACTGGCGCACCTCGTCGGCCTTGCCGGTGCCGAGGAAATACTTGGGGTCGGGACGTTGACGGCTGCCGGTGATCTCGGCCACCGGTTGGGCGCCGGCGGAGATGGCCAACTCACGGAACTCGCCGATGTCCTCCCGCGCTTCGCGCTCGGAGAAGTCCAGGTGGACGAGAACGGCGCGCTCGCCGCCCTTAGTGGGACGTTCGAACAAACGCGCCCCCCTTCATCGACGAGGCAGACTCAGGATTGGTGTTCAGCGGCACTATCACTCATGGGTAGTTTGACATTGCGCGCCGGCACCACGGTGGAGATGGCGTGTTTGTAGACCATCTGGCTGACGCTGTTCTTGAGCAACACGACGAACTGATCGAAGGAGTCGATTTGACCCTGCAGCTTGATACCGTTGACCAGATAGATCGCCACGGGGATGCGTTCCTTGCGCAGGGCGTTGAGGAAAGGGTCTTGTAGGGATTGCCCTTTTGACATGTTTTTCTCCTTGGATTTTTCTTTGCCCGAGCCATGCTCGCTCGGAAGCTATAGGGCCGTGGCCCACCGGTAACGGCCTCCACTATATCACAGGGGCCTGGGGCCATCGCACCGGGCCGAGGCCCGCGATGACGCGAGGAGACGACCCCGGGAGGACGCATGAGCGCTTTATATGTGCGCACTACTCAGGTATTTCAAGGCTCGTTCGACAATATCCGCCCCAGGCTCGAGCCAGGCCGCGTTCTTCTCCTTGCGCAACCAGGTGTACTGGCGCTTGGCAAGTTGGCGTGTGGCGATGACACCCCGCTCTCGCAGGCTGTCGGCGTCGATCTCGCCGGCCAGATGGGCCCAGGCCTGGCGGTAGCCCACGGCGCGAATGGCCGGCAGATCGGGATGCAGATCGCCTCGCCCGTAGAGGGCCGCCACCTCCTCCAGCAATCCCCCCGCCAGCATGGCCTCGAAACGCCGGGCGATGCGCGCCTGCAGGGTGCCGCGGTCGGCCGGGGCCAGCACCAGTTTCACCGGCCGCACCGGCAAGGCCGCCTCGCGCGACTGGGCAAACCAGTGGCTGAGCGGCTCGCCGGTGAGTTCGTAGACCTCTAAGGCGCGCTGGATGCGCTGCGGGTCCGTTGGCCGGATGCGCGCCGCGGCAACCGGATCCACCTCGGCCAGCCGTGCGTGCAGCCGCGGCCACCCTCCCTCCTCCGCCTCGGCGGCCAGGCGTCGGCGCAGTGCGGGATCGGCCGATGGCAGCGGTGACAGCCCCTGCTCCAGGGCCCGGAAATAGAGCATGGTCCCCCCCACTAACAGGGGAATGCGGCCATGGGCGCGGATGGCCGCCATCTCGGCCAGGGCGTCACGACAGAAGGCAGCGGCAGAATAGGCCTCGGCGGGATCGCAGATATCGATCAAGCGGTGCGGCGCCTCGGCGAGGGTGGCGGCATCGGGCTTGGCGGTGCCGATGTCCATGCCCCGGTAGACCATCGCCGAATCCACGCTGACGATATCGCAGGGCAGATGCCGCGTCAGCTCCACCGCCAGATCGGTCTTGCCCGCGGCGGTCGGTCCCATGAGAAAGATGGCCGGCGGCCGCGGGTCTGCCGTCATTGCAGGGGAAAGGCCAGGGTGAGGGCGAGGATGGCGGCATCCTCGCGGCCGTTCTCGGCCGGGTAGTAGTCCTTGCGCGTGCCCACCCGGTTGAAGCCCAGCGTTTCATAGAGGTGCAGGGCGGCCCGGTTGGATGGTCGCACCTCGAGGAAGACCGCATCCACCGCGCGCCCGGCGGCCTCGTCCAGCAGGTGACACATGAGCTGCCGGCCGAGACCGCGGCCCTGATGCTCGCCATCGACACAGAGGTTGAGGATATGTGCCTCACCGGCGCCGCTGGACATGACGGCGTAACCGGCCAACTGTCCGCCCTGCTCCGCCACGCGGCAGGCGTAGCCCACGCGCAGGCAATCGCGAAAGATCCGCTCGGTCCAGGGAAAGGGATACATGCGCTGTTCGATGGCCATCACCGCCGGCACGTCCGCCTCGGCCATGGGGCGAATGTGTGCCACCTCCCCGTGCAACCTGGCGCTCAAGCCGTCGCCCCCTGCAGCAGGCGACGTGTCAGGCGCAGATCGGCCCAGCTCTTGGCCTTGTCGCGTGGCGTGCGCAGGAGATAGGCCGGGTGATAGGTCACCACCAGGGGGATGCCGTCCAGGCTGTGCGGGCGGCCACGCAGGCTCGCCAGGGTGTTATCGCCGCCCAGCAGGCCGTTGGCGGCGATGCGCCCGAGCACCAGGATCACGCGGGGCGAGACCAGCTCGATCTGGCGCCGCAGATAGCCCAGGCAATGGGCGATCTCATCGACGTGGGGGTTGCGGTTGTTGGGTGGGCGGCACTTGACCACATTGGTGATGAAGACCTGCCGGCGATCCAAGGCGATGGCGCGCAGCATCTGGTCGAGCAGTTGGCCGGCGCGGCCGACGAAGGGTTCACCCTGGCGGTCCTCCTCCGCACCCGGGGCCTCGCCGACGATCATCAAGTCGGCCTGGCGGTCGCCGCTGCCGAAGACGGCCTGCGTGCGTGTGCGATGCAGATCGCAGGCCGTGCAATTGGCCACCGCCGCCTGCAGCGCCTCCCAGTCGAGGCGGGAGAGATCGGCCGTGGGGGCTGCCGGGGGTGTGGGCGACACGGGCGGGCTCGGCAGGTCGTGCGCCGGGCGAGGGTCTGCCGCGGGCGGCTCCGCCTGTCCTGCCGTCGTCTCCTGCAATGTCTCCTGTGATACCGGTTCCTCGGCCGGCGGTCGCGCGCCGTGGCCCGGCCTCAGCGGCGCGTCCGCCGTGCGGCGCACCCAGCCCTGGATGCCCAGGGCCGAGAGATAGGCGCGACGCTTGCCGTCATCCGCCATGTACTAGACCTGCGGATGCTCGCGATCCTCGGGCAGGAAGATCTTGTTCAACGCATTGATATAGGCCTTGGCCGAGGCGATGACGATATCGGTATCGGCACCCTGGCCGTTGACGATGCGGCCGTCCTTCTCCAGACGTACGGTGACCTCGCCCTGCGAGTCGGTGCCGCTGGTGATGTTGTTCACCGAGTAGAGCTGCAGCTCCGCCCCACTGCCGACGATGCTCTCAATGGCCTTGAAGGTGGCATCCACCGGGCCGCCGCCGCGGGACTTGCCGCTCTTTTCCTCGCCGTCCACATTGAGGGTCACCGTGGCCTCGGGGGTCTCGCCGGTCTCCGAGCAGACGCGCAAGGCGACCAGCTTGATGCGCTCGTTGATGGCCTCGAGATTGGTCTCGGTGACCAGGGCCTGGAGGTCGTCGTCGTAGATCTCGTGCTTCTTGTCTGCCAATTCCTTGAAGCGGACGAAGGCGGCGTTGAGCTCCTCTTCCGAATCGAAGGTGACCCCCAGTTCCGCCAAGCGCGTGCGGAAGGCATTGCGCCCGGAATGCTTGCCGAGGACCATGCGATTGGCACTCCAGCCCACGTCCTCGGCACGCATGATCTCGTAGGTCTCGCGCGACTTGAGCACGCCGTCCTGATGGATGCCCGACTCGTGGGCGAAGGCGTTGGCGCCGACGATGGCCTTGTTGGGCTGCACGGCGAAGCCGGTGATGGAGGAGACCAGACGCGAACAGGGCACGATCTGCGTGGTGTCGATGTGCGCCACGTTGCAGGGAAAGACGTCCTGGCGCGTGCGCACCGCCATCACCACCTCTTCCAGCGCGGCGTTTCCGGCACGTTCACCGAGGCCGTTGATGGTGCACTCCACCTGACGCGCACCGGCCAACACGGCGCTCAGGGAGTTGGCCACGGCGAGACCGAGGTCGTTGTGGCAATGCACGGAGAACACCGCCTTGTCGGCGTTGGGCACCCGTGTGATGAGTTCGCCGATGAGTTCACCGAACTGCTGCGGCAGGTTGTAGCCGACGGTATCGGGGATGTTCACCGTGGTCGCGCCGGCATCGATCACGGCCTCCAACACGCGGCAGAGGAAATCGGGCTCCGAGCGGCCGGCGTCCTCGGGAGAGAACTCCACGTCATCGGTATATTTGCGCGCACGCTTGACCGCCGCCACCGCCTGTTCGAGTACCGCATCGGGCGACATGCGCAGCTTCATCTGCATGTGGATGGGCGAGGTGGCGATGAAGGTGTGGATGCGCGCCGACGCCGCGCCGGCCAGGGCCTCACCGGCACGGTCGATGTCTCGGTCGAGGGCACGCGCCAGGCCGCACACCGTGCTCTCCTCGATGGTGTCGGCCACGGCCTTCACCGCTTCGAAGTCGCCGGGACTGGCAATGGGAAAACCGGCCTCGATGACGTCCACCCGCATGCGCTCGAGGGCGCGCGCGATGCGCACCTTTTCCTCGCGCGTCATGGAGGCGCCGGGGCTCTGCTCACCATCCCGCAAGGTGGTATCGAAAATGATCAATTTGTCGTTCATATCAGACTCCGTCGGAATCGCGCCATCTTACCAGCGGCATGGGCAAAATGCCTGCCGGGACGGCATGGATAGGGGGCTGCGGCGTGGACCGCAGGGCATACATTCAATTTTTGGGAGAGGGGAGATTGTCTGCCACTAGGGCAGTAGGCACAGATTCAGGCGGGTGAAATCCACAGCCGCGCGCGACTGCCCCGGGAGGGCATGGCAGACAGAGAGCTTGGCGCGCGGTGACATCATGAAGAGGTCTTTAATGAGTGGACGTGGAGAAAACTATAGCCGCAGAGACAGCGTTTGCCAAGCGCCCTCAGGGGCGTTCGTCGCGGCGCTGGGCACGCCGGCGGCGCAGGCTGACGAGGGTGCCCACCGGGCCGGACACGGCATAGAGGAAGAAGGCGGCGAACAACACCTGCGGCGGATCGATGGAGACGAGCACGAAGACCAACACCACGGCAAGGATGGCGACGAAGGGCACCTTGCCCTTGAGGTCCAACTCCTTGAAGCTCTGATAGCGCACGTTGCTCACCATCAGGGCCCCCACCGCCACCGTGAGCAGCAGGGAGAGCACGGCAACGCCGTGGCCATGCCACTGGTAGTCGTGCCCGACCCACACCATCCCGGTGACCACGGCCGCCGCGGCGGGGCTGGGCAGCCCCTGAAAATAGCGCTTGTCGGCGATCCCCACCTGGGTATTGAAACGCGCCAGGCGCAGGGCCGCGCCGGCGGTAAAGATGAAGGCCCCCAACCAGCCCAGTTTGCCGAGGTCGGCGAGCGCCCACTGGAACATCACCAGCGACGGCGCAAGGCCAAAGGAGACCATATCGGCAAGGCTGTCGTATTCGGCGCCGAAGGCGCTCTGGGTATTCGTCATGCGCGCCACACGGCCATCCAGTCCGTCCATCACCATGGCGATGTAGATGGCGATGGCGGCGGCCTCGAAACGACCGTTCATGGAGGCGACGATGGCATAGAAGCCGGCGAACAGGCAGGCCGTGGTGAACAGATTGGGCAACAGATAGATGCCCCGGCGCGGGCGCTTTTCGTGCTCCTCAGCGGGCGTCTCGGCATTCGTCTCGGCGACGTCGTCTTCCACGGGTGCTCCTCCTGGCGTCATGGCGAGACTATCCCCCTTTCCGCGGGAGGATGTCCAGCGTCGCGGCGGCCGTCACCCCCTTCTCGTGCACCAGGGTGGCGACGATGTCGCTCGCCGCCACCACCCGCGCACCCGCCTCGATGCCGATCTGCGCATTGCGCGGCAGCCAGATCTCCACATGGCCGCCCAGGTGCAGATAGCCACAGCGCTGGCCCTGGCCGACGCGTTCCCCGGGGTGGGCATAACAGCGGGGCGCCAGCAGGCGCACGGCCGGTAGCAGCACCAGCACCAAGTCGTCGCCCTCGTCGCTCTGCAGCCATTGCGCATAGCCGCGCCGGCTAGCAGAAGCGGGCCGCCACTGCTGCTGCAGCTTGCCCTCCATGGGGCTGCGCACGGAGTGCACATCGAGCAGGGCATTGTGCAGGCGGATGCAGACCGCCGGCCGCTGCAGGTAGGGGCATTCCCCCTCCGTCACGTCGACCACCTCGCCATCGACGGGACTGACGATGCCCAGTGGCGCAGCCGGTACCTGGCGCGCGGGATCGCGGTACAGGTAGGCGACAAAGACGACCAACAGCCACAAGGGGCTCGCCATCCAGCCAAGCAAGAGATGGGCACCACCGGCAATCAGCGCGAGCAGGGCGAGCCATAACCAGCCCTCGCGGGCGATCAGGGGATATCGATAGGTGAGCATTGCGTGAAATTGCGGTCGCGTGACGAATCCGAAAAAACAATCCCAAGGTCCGACGAAAACGGGGGAAGCCCTACGACTTCCCCCGCTCTATCGAACCCAGATCGGGCTCAGTTCTTCGATTTGTCGACGATCTTCTGGATCCAGGGCATCATGCTGCGCAGTTGCTCGCCCACCTGCTCGATGGGATGCTCGGCGTTGAGACGCCGGCGGGCGGTCATCTCCGGGTAGTTGGTCTGCCCCTCGAGGATGAAGCGCTTGGCGTATTCGCCGGTCTGGATGTTGCGCAGACACTCGCGCATGGCAGCCCGGCTCTCTTCGTTGATCACCTTCTCACCGGTCACGTACTCGCCATACTCCGCATTGTTGGAGATGGAATAGTTCATGTTGGCGATGCCGCCCTCGTACATCAGATCGACGATCAGCTTGAGTTCGTGCAGACACTCGAAGTAGGCCATCTCTGGCGCATAGCCGGCCTCGGTGAGGGTCTCGAAGCCGGCCTTGACCAGCTCCACGGCGCCACCACAGAGCACCGCCTGTTCGCCGAACAGATCAGTCTCGGTCTCGTCTTTGAAGGTGGTCTCGATGATGCCGGTACGACCACCGCCGATGGCCGAGGCGTAGGACAGCGCCGTCTGCTTGGCCTTGCCCGAGGCATCCTGGTAGATGGCGATGAGATCGGGGATACCGCCGCCATTGACGAATTCGTTGCGCACCGTATGACCGGGGGCCTTGGGCGCGATCATGATCACGTCGAGATCCTTGCGCGGCACGATCTGGTTGTAGTGGATGGCAAAGCCATGGGCAAAGGCCAGCGTGGCGCCCTGCGTGAGGTTCGGTTCGATCTCCTCCCGATACAACTGGGCCTGGAACTCGTCCGGCGTCAGCATCATGACCAGGTCGGCCTCGGCCACCGCCTCGGGCACCGACTTCACGCTCAGGCCCGCGGCCTCGGCCTTGGCCGCCGAGTTGGAGCCCTTGCGCAGCGCTACCGTGACATCGACACCGGAATCCTTCAGGTTGTTGGCATGGGCGTGGCCTTGCGAACCGTAACCGATGATGGCCACCTTCATGCCCTTGATCAGGGACAGGTCGCAGTCTTTGTCGTAATAGATGTTCAGGCGCATTATTGTTCTCTCCTTAACTTGCCTCAATTTGAATTCGTGGTGGACCGACTCGGCCACCGGTCAGATATGTAGGGCCTTGGCGCCGCGGGAGATGGCCGACACACCGGAGCGCACGGTCTCCATGATCGGTATCTTGTCGAGGGCGACGATGAAGGCATCGAGCTTTTCGGCATTGCCGGTCAACTCGATGGTATAGGTGGTCGGCGTGACATCGATGACGTTGCCACGGAAGATCTCCGCCAGACGCATGATCTCTTCACGCGCGCCGGCACCGGAGGTCTTCACCTTGATCAGCATCAGCTCGCGCTCGACGTGCGGACCCTCCACCAGATCCATGAGCTTGACCACGTCGATCAGCTTGTTCAACTGCTTGGTGATCTGCTCGATGATCTCCTCGGAGCCGCGCGTCACCAGCGTCATGCGCGAGAGGGTCACGTCTTCGGTGGGGGCCACCGTGAGCGACTCGATATTGTAGCCGCGCGCCGAAAACAATCCCGCGACGCGCGACAGCGCGCCCGCCTCGTTTTCCATCAGTATCGAAATGATGTGTCTCATATCAGGATCATCTCATCCAGCCCGGCACCGGCCGGCACCATGGGGTAAACATTTTCAGTGGGATCGGTGAGGATGTTTAGGAACACCAAGCGGTCCTTCAGCTTGAAGGCCTCCTGCATGGCACCCTCCACATCGGCCATGCGCTCCACCTGGATGCCCACATGGCCATAGGACTCGGCCAGCTTGACGAAGTCGGGCAGCGATTCCATGTAGGAGTGGGCGTAGCGATTGTCGTAGAAGAACTCCTGCCACTGGCGCACCATACCCAGATAGCCGTTATTGAGACAGACGATCTTGATGGGCAGGTCGTACTGCAGGCAGGTGGACAGCTCCTGGATGTTCATCTGGATGCTACCCTCGCCGGTGATGCAGGCCACCTCGGCCTTGGGGTGGGCGATCTGCACCCCCATGGCCGCCGGCAAGCCGAACCCCATGGTGCCGAGACCACCGGAGTTGATCCAGCGCCGCGGCTTGTCGAAGCCGTAGTACTGGGCGGCCCACATCTGGTGCTGGCCCACGTCCGAGGTGATGAAGGCATCGCCACCGGTGACCTTGTGCAGCGTCTCCACGGCGTACTGCGGCTTGATGCTCTCGCCTTCAGTCTTGTACTTGAGGCACTGCTTGGCGCGCCACTTCTCGATCTGCGACCACCACTTCTCCAGCACCTCGGGATCCGGCTTGAAATCGTCGGCCTTGAGCTGCTTGATCATGGCCTTGAGCACGTTGTTCACGCTGCCGACGATGGGCACGTCCACCTTGACGTTCTTGGAGATGGAGGCCGGGTCGATATCCACGTGAATGATCTTCGCCTTGGGGGCGAACTTTTCGATGTTGCCCGTGACGCGGTCATCGAAGCGGGCACCGATGGCGATCATCACGTCACAGTTGGAGATGGCCATGTTGGCCTCATAGGTGCCATGCATGCCCAGCATGCCGACGAATTGCCGGTCACTGGCGGGAAATCCGCCCAACCCCATGGTGGTATTGGTCACCGGACAACCCAGCAGGTGCGCCAGCTCGGTCAAGGCCTTGCTGGCGTCGTCGAGGATCACCCCGCCGCCACTGTAGATCATGGGGCGCTTGGCGCTCTCCATCATCTTCACCGCACGCTTGATCTGGCCGGGGTGCCCCTTGACCACCGGGTTGTATGAGCGCATCTCGATCTGCTTCGGGTGCTTGTAATTGGCCACCGCCGCGGTGACGTCCTTGGGGATGTCCACCACCACCGGGCCAGGTCGCCCGGTGGTGGCGATGTAGAAGGCCTTCTTCAGCACCATGGCCAGGTCGTTGACGTCCTTCACCAGGAAGTTGTGCTTGACGCAGGGGCGGGTGATACCCACCGAATCCACCTCCTGAAAGGCATCGTTGCCGATCAGATTGGTCGGCACCTGGCCGGTGATCACTACCATGGGTATGGAGTCCATGTAGGCCGTGGCGACGCCGGTGACGGCGTTGGTGGCGCCGGGGCCGGAGGTGACCAGGACCACACCGGGCTTGCCGGTGGAGCGCGCGTAGGCATCGGCGGCGTGGGTCGCCGCCTGCTCGTGGCGCACCAGGATGTGCTTCAGCCGGTCCTGGTTGTGCAGGGCATCATAGATATGCAGCACGGCACCGCCGGGATAGCCGAAGATGTGCTCCACGCCCTCGTCGGCGAGAAAATGGGTCAGTATCTCGGCACCAGTCAGTTTCACGTCTCGTTCTCTCATCATATTCGGCCCGGGGGCAGCGGCGGGGCAGCGAAAAGACCCCACAAACCCCAGAGCCACTACTAAAAAACGCCCGCAAAACGGGCGATTTCCTGAATTCAGCTGTAAAGAGTGAAAGCTACTGTCTAGTGGCCTCCAGGTCAAGCCAGCGAGGGCCGGATCCGGGGTATCCTCCCCCTCCCGGCCAGGTGCCGGTGCTAGGGATGTGGGGTATACTCCGGCGGCAACTCGGAAGCCACCTGTCCGTGACATCCCTTCTGACACCGCCGGTCCAAAAGTCGACACATCGTGAAAAAGATCATCATCGAAGGCACGACCGAAGACGGTCGCAAGTTCAGGCCCAGCGACTGGGCCGAGCGCATCAGCGGCTCCCTCTCCACCTTTGGTCAGGACCATCGCATCCACTACTCCCCACTCCTGCAGCCAACCACCGTGAACGGTGTCAAGGCCATCGTGGTCGACCCACGCCTTGAAGAAGTCGCCCCGGAGACCTACACCTATATCATGAATTGGGCGGCCAGCAATCGCCTCAAGATCCACCACGTGGACGACGAAGAACAAGAGCTCGCATAACCACCACAGAAGACAGAAGAAGGAGAAACGCCATGCCCTACCTGATGATTCAGACCAGCCAGAGCGTCGACGAGAAGAAGCGACAGGCGATCCTGCAAAAGGCATCACAGCGCGTTGCGGAGATTCTGGGCAAGCCGGAGCGCTATGTCATGGTAGCCCTGGAGACCGATACACCCATGATCTTCGATGGCAGCAGCGACCCCACTGCCTATCTCGAGATGAAGAGCATCGACCTGCCAGAAGCGACCACACCCGAGCTCTCCACGGCGCTGTGCGACTTCGTCGAGGAGAACCTGGCGGTACGCCGCAACCGCGTCTATATCGAGTTCACCAATGCCGCAGGTCATCTCTGGGGATGGGACGGCCGGACCTTCTAAACCGGCGTGATCTTCCTCAGTCTGCTGATCATCCTGCTGATCGTACTCGCGGCGGGGGCTTGGTTTCTGGCCCCCGATCGCGTAGACGAAACCAGCCCGGCCCTCCTGCGCGGCCTGGCCGAGATACGTCAGCAGATCGAGCAGAAGGAAGAGACCACGACGACCACCGTCTACAAGTGGCGTGACGAGGCAGGCGAATGGCACTTCAGCAATCGACCGCCGGCACCCGATACGGCCGTGGAAGTCCACACCTACCGCAGCGACAGCAACATCGTCCCGGCCCCACAGGCGCCCAGCCCGCCACCCACCGCCAGGGCACCTGCCAGCGAGAACTCTCTGCCCATCCCCGGCCTGCCCGCCCCCACCACCGTCGAGAAGGTGCTGGACGACGCCCGCCAAGTGCAGAAGACCCATCGAGACCGCCAACAGAACATCGACCAGCAGATCGACGCCGCGCAGTAGCCGCGCCGTGCGGCGCCGCCCGACAGGAAGACCACAATGCCGAAAATCACCATCGACATCTTCACCGACGTCCTCTGCCTCTGGGCCTACAGCGCACAGATCCGTTTCGATCAGCTGAAGCGGGACTTCGGCGACCAGCTCGAGCTGCGCTATCGCTACATCCCCATCTTTGCCGCGGCGAAAAAACGCATCGCCAAGGGCTGGAAGGACAAGGGGGGCTTCGAGGGCTTCAACCAGAACCTGCGCGAGACAGCCCGACAATGGGAACACGTCGAACTGCACCCCCGCGTCTGGTTGGACAACGTCCCCGAATCCTCCAGCGTGCCACACCTCTACTTGAAGGCCCTTCAGTTGCTGGAGGATAAGGGCATGATCGACCGCGAACCCCTGCCCAAACACGACCAGCGCAGCCTGTTCGAGGCCTACGCCTGGGAGATCCGCCGCGCCTTCTTCGCCGAGGCACGAAATATCGGTGAGATGGCCTGCCTGGATCAGATCGCCGAGACCCTCGGCGTCCCCGTGGTGCCGGTACACGAGCTCCTGGACAACGGCAGCGCCCACGCCGCCCTGCACGAAGACCTGGAGGCGCGTGACGAATACATGGTGCCAGGCAGCCCCACCCTGGTCTTCAACGACGGCCGCCAGCGACTCTACGGCAATGTCGGCTACCGCATCATTGAGGCCAACATACGTGAGCTGCTGAGCGACAAACAGAGCGGGCTCGCCAGCTGGTGCTGAACACCCGTCACTGTGGGGTCAGCCGACCCAGCTCCTCGAGGATACTGAGCATGAGCTGGGAGCCGTGCGCTCCCATGCCCTGGCACAGCCGGTCCGCGTCGCGTTCGCCGTCCACCAAGCGCTTGATGTTGGCCCCCAGAAGACGCATGTCCCCCTCGCTCTGCACCATCTGCTCGGCGAGCAGAGAGATGCCGCTCAAGGCCTGGGCATCACCCCGCCCGGCCGCCGCGATGAGATGGGCCAACCCCGGCGCCGCCAGCGCCGGATTCGCCCTGGCCGCCGGATCCGGCAGGCTGGCAGGGTCCTGCAGACCGCGCAGGATAGACTCGGCGATCACCCTGTCCTCCTCGTCCAACCCAGCGAGCAGGGCCGCGTCGCGCCGCCCGGCGACGATCTGGCGAATCACCCCGACCAGCTCCTCCCAGCCATTCTGCAGGGCCACCGCCAACACCTGCTCCAATTCGCCGCGGCGTTCCGCGTCGCCGCAGGCCGCCACCACCAGATGGATGAGATCGGCGTGGGCCAAGCGAATCTGCTCGCTGCGCTCGGGCAAGGTACTCATGGGACAAACTCCGGTGTGGGCGACAGGCCCGCATTCTACACGCCCGGCGGCGCGCAGAGATCACTGAGCCATGGCGCTTCTCTGGCAAAAATGGGTAGACGACACCCACTACGAGGTACGTACCGCCGGACATACACGGCGGCTCTACAGCAACGGGGTCTTCCACAGCCAATACAATCCTACCCGCGCCCATGCCGCCGGGGTGTGGGACCTGCTCGTGCTGCCTGCGCTGTTCCGTCCTACGACGCGCATCCGGCGCGTACTGGTACTCGGCGTCGGCGGTGGCAGCGTGCTCCACCTGCTGCACCGCTTCGTTCAGCCCGAGCACATCGTCGGTATCGAACTCAATGCCATCCATCTGCAGGTGGCGCGGGAATTCTTCGGTATCGAAGAGGGGATGGCCGAACTGCACCGGGCCGACGCCGTGGACTGGCTACGCGCCTATCGTGGCCCGCCTTTCGACATGATCATCGATGACCTGTTCGGCAACCAGGATCTCGACCTCGGCCGCGCCGTGCCCGCCGACAGCGTATGGTGCACCACCCTACTGGAAAACCTCACCGAGCACGGCGTGCTGGTGATGAACTTCATCGGAACCCGCGCCCTACGCGGTTGTGCCTGTCTGCGCGACGAGGCCCTCGCCCGCCATATAAAGAGCGCCTTCCAGCTCGAACTGCAAGCCTATGAAAATGCCATCGGTGCCTTCCTCGGCCACCCCGCCCAGGCCCGCAATCTGCGCGAGAACATCCGAGGACTGCCCGGCCTCGGCCGGCTGGACTTCGCCATTCGACGGCTCTGAGATGTCTCACACAAGGCGCCGGTCTACAGCGCCTCCCACTTGCGCCAGGCCTTCATGGGGCCGGTGATGGGGGTGGTCATGGTCTGGTAGTTCATACTCTTCGGATTATTGCACCAACCGAGAGATTCACAATAGACGGTCTTTCGATCCTCCGAGGCACGCCGTATGCCACCCCAGAAACGGCAGGTGGAACAGACCCCTTCCTTGCTCGCATCCACGGCAAAGGCGCGCATCCTCTTGTGCCCATGCTCCGAGGCCATTGCCTTGCTGGCCACCCCACCCAGCAGGCCAGCGGTCAAAAATGCACCGCCCTTTTTCAACATACTGCGACGATCAACGTTGTGCATGACTGAACTCCTTTGATGTGTGCTTACTACGACTCGGCCTAAAAATCATGGTGAAGACAAAAACTCCTCTGACCAATTCTCGTCCTAACTCAGTTTCTACTAATTATGCTTCTTTCAGATATTTTCCTAGACAGTAATACAGTAACGACGGAAGTAGCAAACTTACCGCACTTTACCGCGCGCAGGAAGGGGATGTTTATCCGCTGTCTGCTCCTCCATCTCATCCTTTTTGCTTAAGGAGATCAAGGTTCTGATCAAAGAAAAGAAACCTACCTGCTGATTTGCACCACCTGAAAGATTTCTTTCAATGAAATATTGAGCACCGATATCTTTTATTATTGAACTACGGTGCGCCAGAAAAGAAGGGGCAACTGAAAAATACATTCCCTCATGAAACTCGTTACAGCTTATTATGTATTCACTTTCGCACCAGCCCGCCTTTCCAATGAGGTCGCTGTAGTCCTTTCCCCAATAGTTGTACTGATAGACATCACGTAATCCGGCCCATGGGCCGAGGGAATTCATGAAATAAGCAATATCGTAGGGCTGATGTTTTTTAGGAAAACCAAACGCAAGATCTGGAGACAACCGCTCCACCAACTCGAGAAACACAGGTTCTGGCGCTCCAAGCAAGGCATCCTTGCATTCAAAACTCAACTGCCAGTACGCATTGCCTTGCACTTCCTGCAGGTTTGCCACGAGCGACCAATTGGCATCTGAATCCGTCGCAATCCAAGCGCCGTTGTCATTTTCAAACACCTTCTGCCCCAGATCTTCTGAAAGCTCCACGAGCGGGATTTTGGTCGCGGATTTGCCGAAGGCCTTCTTCAAGTCTGCGATCGGATCCGCGAGCGAGACATAAGGACCCGATATGCCCGTCTGCTGACTGAGAAATTCTGTCTCGTGTTTCAGGGAGAAAAAATCTAGCTTCTGAAGGTGAAAAACGAACTTCATGATAAATAGAGTTATCTAGAACGGGGTGAGTGCAATGAAGTT
>JANTGX010000008.1 GCA_024762755.1 Gammaproteobacteria bacterium | reverse complement strand
CCGGTATCGCCGAGATCACTCGGGCCGTGCCCACGCCACACATCCTCGGCACCGTTCAATACACTGCTCCGGAATACTTTCTCGGTGAGCCGGGCACGCCGCGGTCCGACCTGTTCTCGCTGGGCGTGATCAGCTACCAGTTGCTCAGCGGTCGGTTGCCCTATGGGCCGGCCGTCGCCAAGGCCGGCAGCCGCGCCGCACAGAACAAGCTGCGCTACCGCCCGGTGCACGACCCGGATCACCCCGTGCCGACCTGGATCGACGGTTGCCTGAAAAAGGCGCTGCAGCCGAATCCAGCGCGGCGCTATGACACCCTGTCGGAGTTCCTGTTCGACCTTCGCCACCCCAATCCGGCACTGTCCGCGCCGCATGGTGCGCCACTGCTCGAACGCAATCCGTTGTTGTTCTGGAAGGGGTTGTCTCTATTGCTGTTCCTGATGGTCCTCGCCCTGTTGTACGCCCATCCTGGACTGCATGCCTGACCACAGCCGCATTGCATCCGCGCACCGATATCAGTCACGCCCAACCCTAGAAAAGGAGAAACCGTATGACCAAGATTGAAATGACCGAGGCCATCATTCATGCCAAGGCGGACGCCGGGCTCGGTTGGGAACAGATCGCCGAGGAGGTGGGTCTTTCGCCGGTGTTCCTCACCTCCGCCTGTCTGGGTATGAACAGCCTTAGGCCGGCGGACGCCGAAAGGCTCTGCGCAGTACTGAAACTGCCGGAGGAGGTCTCGCTCGCGTTACAGGACTTTCCGCACAAGCACTGGGACAAACAGGTGCCGACGGACCCGGTGATCTATCGCTGGTACGAAATCGTCGGCGTCTACGGTGAGACCATCAAGGAGCTGATCCATGAGAAGTTCGGTGATGGCATCATGTCCGCAATCGATTTCTCCATGATTATCGACAAGGAAGAAGACCCCGCCGGCGATCGCGTCAAGGTCACCATGAGCGGTAAATTTCTACCCTACAAGAGTTGGTGACCTCGCCAGGATAGGTTGCAGAGATGGCAGGGGAGATGGACCGACCCGCTGGCGAGTATGTCGGCGGGGACCATGGGGCGGCCTTTCATCCGCATGTCATGCCTCCCTCATACGTCGAGCAGGGCGGCCTTTAGCGTACCCCGCTCCAGGTGCGGGGCGAAGGATTCCATGAAGTCGAAGACGAAGCCACGCAGATAGCTGCCGCGTCGGCTGCCGATCCAGGTGGTACTGGCGGGAAACAGGTGGCCGGTATCGATGAGGCGTAGCTGGGTGTCTCGCTGCGGGTCGAAGGCGACATTGGCGAGCAGGCCGATACCCAGGCCGAGCTCGACGTAGGTCTTGATGACGTCGGCGTCCAGCGCGGTGAGGACGATCTCGGGTTTGAGCCCGGCCGCCTGGAAGGTCTGCTGCAATTGGGAGCGGCCGGCAAAGGCGAAGTCGTAGGTGACGATGGGGTGTGCGGCGATGTCCTGCAGGCCGATTGGGGTGTCTATTTCCAGTAAGGGGTGCCCGGCTGGCACGACCACGCAGTGGTGCCAGCGGTAGCAGGGGAGGGCGATGAGACCTTCGCTGTCGCCGACGGCCTCGGTGGCGATGGCCAGGTCGGCCTCACCGCTGCGGACCATGGCGCAGATCTGTTCGGGGCTGCCTTGGCGGATGTGCAGGTGCACGCCGGGGTGGCGGCGACGGAACTCGGCGACGACCCGAGGCAGCACATAGCGGGCCTGGGTGTGAGTGGTGGCGACGGTGAGAGTGCCGCTCTCTTCCTTACCGTAGTCGGCGCCAATGCGGCGGATGTTCTCCACCTCGCGCAGGGCACGGCGTGCGGTGCGCACCACCTCGGCGCCGGGTTCGGTGAGGGCGGTGAGGCGCTTGCCGGTGCGGATGAAGATGGGCACGCCGAGTTCTTCTTCCAGCAGGCGAATCTGTTTGCTGACCCCGGGCTGTGAGGTGTGCAGGGCCTCTGCCGCCTCGGAGACGTTGAGTCCCCGATCGGCCACTTCGCAGACGTAGCGCAGTTGATGCAGTTTCATGCCGTCCTCTATGTCCTTTCCTGTGGGCCGTAGTGTCGTCGCGAGCGCGAGGGCGATGAGCCCCCTTCTGCAGATTCCCGCCACCTTCTTCCAGGCCTCTCGGCCTGCGCGCCAAATAATAACCAAAAGGTCTATAGATAGGAATAACTATTCTTTTTAAGTCTATCTATGCGTTGCTAAGGTCTGCCCATCGAAACAGGGCAGGAGTCAGGGCAATGGATGCAGGCATCGTGAGCGCGGGTTTTGGCGTCGGTGCGCTGGTGGGGATGACCGGCGTCGGCGGCGGTGCGCTGATGACGCCGCTGTTGATCTTCGTCTTCGGCGTGAGCCCCCTGGTGGCCGTGGGCACGGACCTCATCTTCGCCGCCGTGACCAAGGCCAGCGGGGTCTGCGTGCACGCCCGGCAGGGCAGCGTGGACTGGCGCCTGGTGCGCCGTCTGGCCACCGGCAGCCTGCCGGCGGCATTGCTCACCCTGGCGTTGTTGCAGGAGGTGGACAGCCACTCGGCGCAGGCCCAGGCGTGGGTCAGCCAGATCCTCGGTATCGCCCTCATGCTCACCGCTGCGGCCCTGTTCTGGCGCCTGTGGCGGGCGCGCCACCCGCGGCAGGTGCGGGCAGAACACCGCTACACGGCGGCCGCCACGGTGGCCACCGGGGTGTTGCTGGGGGGGCTGGTGACCCTGACCTCGGTGGGTGCCGGCGCCCTCGGGGCGGCCGTGCTGTTCTGGCTCTACCCCCGCCACAGCGCGCTGCGTGTGGTGGGTAGCGATCTGGCCCACGCCGTGCCCCTGACGGCCCTCGCCGGCCTCGGCCATTGGCAGTTGGGCACCGTGGATGGCGGCCTGCTGTTGGCCCTGCTGCTGGGTTCGTTGCCGGGTATCTACCTCGGCAGCCGGCTGGCGGCCCATCTGCCGGAGCGCTGGTTGCGCCCCGCGCTGGCCTCGCTGCTGTTGCTCATCGGCTTGCGCATGGTGGCCTGATCCGGCCATCACCCAACACGACACAGGAGAGACGACATGACCGCGCGTGAACACTGGATAGACAGCGAAGAACTGGCCCGCTACGGCGAGGCCGTGGCCGCCCATCTGCGCGGCGACCTGGACGAGGAGCGCTTTCAGGCCGTGCGCCTGCAACAGGGCGTCTACGGCCAGCGCCAGGAGGGGGTGAACATGGTGCGCGTGAAGCTGCCCGGCGGCTATCTCACCCCGTCGCAACTGGCCGGCGTGGGAGAGGTACTGGAGCGCTTTTCGCAGGTGGACGTCGCCAGCGTCACCACGCGTCAGGATCTGCAACTGCACAGCATTCCCCTGGCCGATACGCCGACGGTGCTGGAACGGTTGGGCGCACTGGGCCTGACCTCACGCGAGGCCTGCGGCAATACCGTGCGCAACATCACGGCCTGCCCGCTGGCCGGCGTGTGCCCGGCGGAACACACCGACGTGCAACCGGTGGTGGACGCCGTGGCCCGGCGTTTCCTGCGCCATCCGCTGACCCAACACCTGCCGCGCAAATTCAAGATGAGCTTCTCCGGCTGCGAGGCGGACTGCGCGCAGGGCCTGTTCCACGACCTGGCCGTGGTGGCCAGCCGGCGCCACGGACGTTTCGGTTACCGCGTGCTGGCCGCCGGCGGCCTGGGGCACAAGCCGCGCCCGGCCATCGAACTGGAGTCCTTCATCGAGGAAGAGGATCTGCTGCCGGTGATCGAGGCCGTGCTGGCCCTGCATCACCGCTATTCCGATCGCAAGCGGCGGGCACGAGCGCGGCTGAAATTCCTCGTCGAACGGCTTGGCCAAGAGGCCTTCCTGGAAAAATACCGCGAAGAGCTGGCACGCAGCCGGGCGGCCTATGCCCAGGAGTCACTGCCCACGGCGGTGTGGGTAGAGGCACGTCATGCCGGGCTGGGTGCCGCCGGCGCCCCGCGCGAGGTGCTGGAGCAGAAACAGACGGGCCTCTACGTGTATCCCGTCAGCCTGCCCCTGGGCGACCTCGAGGCCTTTCAGCTGCGCGGTGTCGCCGAGCTGATGACCGCCCTCGGTCTGCACGACCTGCGCGTCACGCAGGACCAGAACCTGATGCTGATGAACATTCCGGCGGGCGCCCTGGAGACGGTGCGCGAAGAGCTCGCCGCCCTCGGCCTGGATGCCCCGCGTGCCGGTGACGACGTGGTGGCCTGCCCCGGCACCTGGACCTGCCGCCTCGGCATCACCGCCTCGCGCACCCTCAGCGAGGGCCTCGGTGGCCTCGACGCCGCGGCCGGCGATCTGCGCCTGCGGGTCAGCGGTTGCCACAACGGCTGTGCCCAGCCCTACGTGGGCGATATCGGCCTGCATGGCGAGGGACGCCGGCGTCACGGTCACTTGATTCCCCACTACCGCCTGCACTTCGGTGGCGATGGCCGCGCCGGGGGCAGCCTGGCCGTGCGCGGCCCGGAAGTGCCCGCGGCGCGTGCCGCGCATGCCGTGCAGCGCGTGCGCCATGCCTGGCAGCAAGGGCGCGAAGAGGGCGAGACCTTCGCCAGCTGGGCGCGGCGCAAGGGCAGCGGCTATTTCGCCACCCTGCTCGCCGACCTCAGTGAGATCGACCCGCAAGAGGCGGAGACCCTGGCCCGCGACGTGGGCGAGACGCAGGGCTTCCGTGTGCTCTCCCTCGGCGGCGGCGAGTGCATGGGTGCCGGCAAGGAGACGGTGGCGGCGGCCTTCGCCGAGGCGACCCATGAGCGTGAATACCGTCGCGTCTTCCAGCTCGCGCGCAAATATCCCGAGGCCCTGGACTGCGCCGAGGCTATCGCCCGCCGCGTCGCACAAGCCCTGCTCGAGGTGGCGGGACAGGGGCCCGGCCGAGGGGAAGCGGCGATCGACGAGCTTCAGCCGCTGGCCAGTGCGCTGCTGCAGGCCCACCGCGAGCACGGCTTCCTCGGCGAATCGCTGGATACCTTTCAGCGCGAGATCGAAAGGCTGCGACAGGCCTACGACGAGGCGGCCTTCAACCGCCTGGCCGAGATGCAGGACGTCTGGGTGACGCTGGCCGCCGGCGTCTGTGAAGAACTCGACCGCCAATTGGACCTGCATGCCGCGCTGCCACAGGCGGCACGCCTTGCCCACGTTGTCTGAACAGCTCACCACGTCGTCCCGGTGATGCATAGACATCCATGACCCAAAGACACGACCCAAAGGAGAGAGACCATGTTGCAAGAAAAGAAGATAGACACGCTCATCGGCCTGCTGCAGAACATCGAGCGAGACTATGAACCGGCCGCCCTGGCCAGCAGCTTCAGCGTCGAGGACATGTTGCTGACCGATGTCATCACCCGCCACGCCTCCGGAATCGGCATCTTCACCCTCGATACGGGACGCTTGCCCGGTGAGACCTACGCCCTCATGCAGGCCACGCACGAAAAATATGGTGGCGTGGTGGACGTCTACTCACCGGATTGCGGCGTGCTCGCCGAATTCGTTCAGGCCCATGGCCCCAATGCCTTCTACGACAGCGTGGAACGGCGCAAGGAGTGCTGCCGCATGCGCAAGTTGGAACCCCTGAAGCGGGCACTGGACGGCCGTGCGGCCTGGATCACCGGCCTACGCCGCGAGCAGTCGGTGACCCGCAGCGACATCCAGCGCATGGAGTGGGACCCGGCGCACGGCATCCCCAAGTTCAATCCCCTGCTGGACTGGAGCGAACAGGAGGTGTGGGCCTATATCCACCGTTACGACATTCCCTACAACGCCCTCCATGAACAGGGCTACCCCAGCATCGGCTGCGCCCCCTGCACCCGCGCCGTGGGGGAAGGCGAGGACATTCGCGCCGGCCGCTGGTGGTGGGAGAACCCGGAGACCAAGGAGTGTGGCCTGCATGTGAAGAGTAGCGGCTGAGTTTTGCCGAGTAACTTGCCTGGCCAAGTCGGGTGCAGCACATAGGTGCTGCACCCGACTTTTTTTGTTTCAAAAAACCAAGAAAGGAGCTTGACTATGTGTGATCCGATTCTATAAGTACGGGTCATGCAAAGTTGTATGAAAGCATTTATTACTGGCTTTCTGATATTGCAGTTTTCCTTTGTATCGACAGTGGAAGTCTGGGCCATGAGCTCACCAATGGCCCCCGTCATGTATGACAATGTGACTAAAGAGCCCACAGGAAATACAACAGGCCACTGTCATTCAGAAAAGAAGTACTCTTGCCGCTGCGGCCTCTGTCGTTGCATGCCCTTGGTCATTGTCTTCGATCTCTTCGAAAATATATTCAACAGAAATGCGCTGCCGTGGATGAATGTATTCGTGATACGGCTTTGCCAAGTGCATATTCCTCCTCTTCTCCGTCCTCCCATTCTGTGAACTTTTTTGCGCCCTATTGTGGCGAAAAGCTTACAAGCCCGGGTTGGCCAGACACCCCTGCAGGGACTTTGGTTTCAGTGTGTTGCCGTGGTGCCAGGGCGGCCAGGGGAACATGAAGACGAGGAGGAATTTCGATGAACAGAAGTTTGCAGAATCTTATTCGTGCGGTCATACCCGCCATCTTGGTCATGGGCAGTATGCTCATGGACATGCAAAGTGCCCAGGCGATTCCCGCCTTTGCACGACAGACTTCGCAGGCCTGTACTGCCTGCCATGCCCAACACTTTCCCACGCTCAATAGTTTCGGGCGTCTATTCAAGGCACAGGGTTACACCATGGGCGGTAGCCAGGAGAGCGTCCAGGGAGACGGTCTCGATCTGCCCGGTGTGGTCAATGCTGCCCTGGTTGGTCGTTTGGCTGCGGAACGCAAAAAAAGTAATGGTGAAACACAGAAGGGGGTGGGCTTTCCTGCCGCTCTTTCACTCTACTTTGGTGGGCGAATCGGCGCTAGCTCGGGGTTCCTCATGGAGATGCCTTTTGAAGGGGCGAATGCCGATGTGAGTGGCACCGAAACGGCGGTTCAGCCGGAGGCTGGTCCCTCTCTTGCGCAATTGGGTAGTCTGAAGTGGAACTATGTTCAGGCCATGGGCGATATTAATGTCGGTCTCAATAGTTATAGCTCGTCCATGGCTGGACCGGCATATGGTTATGAACTCCTGAGTACCGGGGCAATGGGAATGAATGTGGCAATCACCGGCGCCAATGCCATGGGTGCCATCGGCTTGCACATGGAGCATGGTTCTACCCTGATGAGCGCCTTCATGGATGCCATGGATCCAAACATGAGTATGCGTATGACCATGGTGGGGCAGGCAACGGGACTCGGCACAAGTGCGCAGGGTAGCGAATGGTTCGCTTATTACAGTGCCTATTTCGGCGCACAGGCCATGGATTTCGTGAGCAACCCCAGCTTTGCCCACTATTTTCGCCTAGCCTGGACCCCCTCCATTGCCGACTGGGAACTTGGTGTGGGTGCTCAGTTGTATATGGGTAGCTTTGGTTACGGTATCGGCGCAGACGCGGTGGACTATGACGCTTCAGCAAAGACCCTGGACTTCCAGGCCCAGGGCGACATTGGCGGTCGTGCCACCGGAATTTACGCCAGCTATGCGACGGCGCCAAAGTCGGACAGCAATAGCCAACTCAACTGGTATAACCAGTCAATCGGCGGTGACAATAAAGCCCTTGGTTTTCTAGTCGAGATGGAGGTTGTGCCGCGTCTATCGTTCAACCTTGGCTATACCAAAGCGACTTATTGGACTGACATGCTGATGCCAAACGGCATGGTGATGGCGTCCAACAAGAGCATCGGAAGCCTCACCCAACTGGGCGCCAATTATCTGTTGGCACCGAACAAGCGGCTTGGCTTCAAGTACGCGGATTACGGTTCTGACTTGGATGGCAATGTGATGGAACTGGATCTCATGATCGGGTTCTAAGGGAGTGGGTAGTGGGCGGGTCTATCTGGACCCACCCACTACCAAATAACCAAATGATAGTAAAGGAAAATGGCTGGGCATCGCTGCCTGCGACAGAAAGATCACCTTGACAGAATAAAGTGATCGGTTACGCTAATGTACATGCAAACCCTGCACAAAGGCCCCTTTGCCCGACTGTTCGCCCTGCTTGCCATCGTTGGCTTGTTGCTGAGCGGCGCTACGACCACGGTGATGGCCATGCCGTCTGGGCAAACTGGTGCGAGTCATCATGGTGTCATGCTGGCAGATGACATGATGCATATGACCTCGGCATCATCCGCAGATGACATGATGCATATAACCTCGGCATCATCCGATGCCTGTAAACATGCTGGTAATTCTAAGATGGCTTGCGCCGATGACGAGGGCTACCAGTGCAGCACGGGCAATTGCTGCCCCCACGGTGCCAGTGGCCTTCCGCCGCAGGGCAATACCGCTGCTCGAGACCTGCCCCGAATCTATACCGCCGCGCCGCAATGGCGTGCCATCAGTGTGACGCCCGTCACCGAGATCCGCCCTCCCATTACCACGCTCTGAGGATTTGCCGGCCTCGCCGGTACTGACTCGCGCTGTCTGTCTGCGCGTGTTCGATTCCCCCTGATTTTTCGTCCTGGCCGTACCCTTGTTGGGCCGGCCCGACGAACGGAGCGTGTTTCATGTGCACAAGAATTTTCACCCTGGCTGGTCTGTGGCTGCTGCTGTTGCTGCCGTCGCTGTCGACGGCGCAAGCGGTGGCTGAGCCGCTGACGCTGTCTGCTGCAGTGGATGCGGCATTGCGCCACAACCCGGGCCTCGCCGCCCTGCGGGCCCGCGCCGCGGCGGCCGCGGCGGTGCCGGCACAGGTGGCGGTGTTGCCCGATCCCCGCCTGCAGCTCAATGTCCTCAACCTCCCCACGGATACCTTCAGCCTGAGTCAGGAGGCCATGACGCAGGTGCAGGTTGGGGTGGTTCAGGCCCTGCCATTTCCAGGCAAGCTGGCCCTGCGCCGACGCGCTGCAGAGTTCGAGCATGCTGCGGCCGACGATGCGGTGGGTGAGCAGCGCTTGAAGCTGGTGCGCGACGTGCGCAGTCTGTGGTGGAACCTCCATTATCTCGACCGCGCGCTGGAGATCCTGGCGCGCAATCGTCAATTGCTGCGCCAGCTGGTGGCCGTCGCGCAGACCAAGTATCGCGTCGGTCAGGGTCTGCAACAGGACGTCTTGTTGGCCCAACTGGAACTTTCCCGACTGCGCGATGAGGAGATCGGCCTGCGCGGCACGCGGCGCAGTGAGGAGGCCCGGCTCAATGCCCTGCTCGATCGTCCCACGTCACAGGCCATTCGTCTGCCTGGGGCGTCACCGGTGGTGCTGGAGGAGCCGGCCGCAGAGGCCGACCTGCTGGCCACGGCTGGTGAGCGCAGACCCCTGCTGGCCGCACACAAGAACACCATCGCCGCGGCGCGCTCGCGTCTGCAATTGGCGCGCAAGGATCGCTATCCCGATTTCAGTCTCGGTGCCCGTTACGGCCTGCGGGTCGGAGACGACCCGGATGGCAGTTCGCGTGCCGATTTTGCCTCGCTCATGTTCAGCATGAGCCTCCCCCTATTCACCAGCCGGCGTCAGGATGCGGCCATCCAGCAGCGTGGCAGTCAGTTGCAGCAGCAACGTTACGGCCTGGACGACGCGCGTCTGCGTGTCGCCGAGGAGATTTCACGCGCCCTGGCCGGGTACCGCGCCGCACGCGAGCAGGCGCGTCTGCTGCAAACTGGAATCCTTCCCCAAGCACGGCAGACCGTGGCCTCCATGCTGGCCGCCTACCAGGTGGACAAGGTGGACTTCCTCAATGTGGTGCGCGCACAGGTGACCCTGTTCAACTATGAAACCCGCTACTGGCACGCCGTCTCGCGTGCGCAACAGGCGCAGGCGGCGCTCCAGGCCGCGACGGGGGAGGGGGCGGTGACGCGCCAGGATACCCAGCCGGCTTCACAGACTTCCAAAGAAGAGACCTCCCATGAATAGAAAGACCGTTGTCAGCCTCATCCTCGTTGCCGCTATTGCCGCCGGCGGCGGCTATTGGTTTGCCCTGCAACGTGGTGCGTCGCCGGTGCCGGCGGGTACGCCCACGCCGCAGACGCGCAAGCCTCTCTTCTACCGCAATCCCATGAACCCAGCCATCACCTCGCCGGTACCGGCCAAGGATGAAATGGGCATGGACTACATCCCCGTGTATGCGGACGCGGAGAAGCCGAAAGAGAAAAAGGTGTTGTTCTATCGCAATCCCATGAACCCAGCCATCACCTCGCCGGTACCGGCCAAGGACGAGATGGGCATGGACTACATTCCCGTGTATGCCGATGGCGGCGCGAGTAGCAATGAGCCGGCCGGTACGGTCACCATCGATCCGGTGACGGTACAGAATATCGGTGTGCGCACCGCGCACGCCGAGCGGCGCAGTCTCAGCCACGTGGTGCGTGCGGTGGGCCGGGTGGACTTCAACGAGGAAAAGCTAGCCCGTCTGCATCCCAAGATCGAGGGCTGGATCGAGGTACTGCGCGTATCGACCACCGGTTCGCTGGTGAAGAAGGACGACATCCTGCTCAGCATCTATTCGCCGCAACTGGTCTCCAGCCAGGAGGAATACCTGCTGGCCCTGAGCAATCTGCGTGTACTCAAGGACAGTCCCTACGAGGAGATACGCCGCGGCGCCGAGGAACTGGTGAAGTCGGCGCGCGAACGCCTGCGTCTGCTGGACATGCCCGAGCACCAGATCCAGGAGCTGGAGACCACTGGCAAGATCATGAAACGCACCCACATCCACTCGCCCTTCGACGGCACGGTGATCAAGGTCGGCGTGCGCGAGGGCCAGTATGTGACGCCCAAGACGGAGCTGTACATGCTGGCCGATCTGTCGCGGGTGTGGGTGTACGTGGACGTCTACGAGGAAGACCTGCCCTGGATCAGACTGGGCGACGAGGCGGAGATGACGGTGCGCGCGGTGCCCGGCCGTACCTTCCGCGGCAAGGTGGCCTACATCTATCCCTACATGGAGCGCAAGACGCGCACCGCGCGTGTGCGCCTCGAATTCGACAATCCCGACCAGCTGTTGAAGCCCGAGATGTTCGCCAACGTCACCCTGCATGCCGGCAAGATCCCGAACGCCGTGGTGGTGCCTTCAGAGGCGGTGGTGCGCTCGGGTGAACGCGACCTGGTGTTCGTGGTCCGCGAGCCCGGCAAGTTCGAACCGCGCACTGTGACCCTGGGCCTGTCCGCCGATGGCATGGTGCAGATCGCCAAAGGCCTGAAGGCCGGCGAGGAGGTGGTGACCTCCGCGCAATTCCTCATTGACTCCGAGTCCAAGCTGCGCGAGGCCACGGCGAAGATGCTGGAGGGGCAGGCCGGTGGTGGCGCGACCGCGCCTGCCGATCCCGACCTCGATATGGGCGATATGGATATGAGTGACATGCAAATGGATAACGGGAAATAGGGGCATAACATGATTCAGACGATCATCAACGCCTCCCTGCGTGACAAGTTCACGGTCCTCATCGCCACCCTGATTCTTATTGGCATCGGCATCTGGTCGGTGAAGAATACTGCACTGGATGCCATCCCCGATCTCTCGGACGTGCAGGTCATCATCTTCACTGAGTTTCCGGGCCAGGCACCGCAGGTGGTGGAGGACCAGGTGACCTATCCGCTGACCACAGCCATGTTGGCGGTGCCCAATGCCAAGGTGGTACGGGGTTATTCCTTCTTCGGCCTGTCCTTCGTCTACGTCATCTTCGAGGATGGCACAGACATGTACTGGGCGCGTTCGCGGGTTCTGGAGTATCTGAACTATGCCAGCGGCCGCCTGCCGCCCGGCGTCTCCCCGGCGCTGGGGCCGGATGCCACAGGCGTCGGCTGGATCTACGAGTACGCCCTGGTCGATCGGACGGGCAGGCACGACCTGGCCCAGCTGCGCTCGCTGCAGGACTGGTATCTGCGCTACCCGCTGCAGACCGTGAACGGCGTTTCCGAGGTGGCCTCGGTGGGCGGCTTCGTCAAGCAGTATCAGGTGGAAGTCGATCCGCAGGCACTGCTGGCCTACAACATCCCTCTGTCCAAGGTGCGCCACGCCATCCAGCGTTCCAATAATGATGTCGGTGGCAGGCTGGTGGAGATGGCCGAGACCGAATACATGGTGCGCGCCCCCGGTTACCTGCGCGGCATCGAGGATCTGAAGACCATTCCCCTCGGTGTCACCGAAGGAGGCACCCCTGTGCGCCTGGAAGACGTGGCCAACGTGCACCTCGGGCCCGAGCTGCGCCGCGGCCTGGCCGAGCTGAACGGCGAGGGCGAGGTGGCCGGCGGCGTAGTGATTATGCGTTACGGCGAGAATGCCCTAGCCACCATCGAGGGCGTGCGAGAAAAACTCGCCGAACTGGCCAAGGGCCTGCCGGAGGGCGTGGAGATCATGCCCGTGTACGACCGCGGCGACCTCATCGAGCGCGCGGTGGACAACCTCAAGGAAAAGCTCATCGAGGAGTCCATCGTGGTAGCGATTATCGCCATCGTGTTCCTGCTGCATGCCCGTTCTGCACTGGTGGCCATCGTCACCCTGCCCATCGGTATTCTGCTGGCCTTCATCGTCATGCGTTGGCAAGGTATCGATGCCAACATCATGTCCTTGGGCGGCATTGCCATCGCCATCGGCGCCATGGTGGACGGGGCGATTGTCATGATCGAGAACGCCCACAAGCACTTGGAACACGCCGAAGAGCGCAAGGGCAGCGCGTTGAATAACGCCGAACGCTGGGAGGCCATCGCCAGCGCCTCGCGCGAGGTGGGGCCGGCTTTGTTCTTCTCCTTGCTGATCATCACCGTGTCCTTCCTGCCGGTATTCACCCTGCAGGCGCAGGAAGGACGGTTGTTCGCACCGCTGGCCTTCACCAAGACCTATGCCATGGCTGCTGCCGCGTTGCTGGCCATCACCCTGGTGCCGGTGCTGATGGGCTATTTCATCCGCGGCAAGATCCTGCCTGAGGCTCGCAATCCAGTAAACCGTATCCTGCACTGGCTGCATGCGCCGGTGCTGCAGCTTGCCATCAACTGGCGCTGGCCGGTGGTCCTTTGTGCGCTGGCGCTACTGGCCGTTACCTGGCATCCCGTCAGCCAGCTCGGCAGCGAGTTCATGCCGCCGCTGGACGAAGGCGACATCCTCTACATGCCGACCACCTATCCCGGCGTCTCCATCACCAAGGCGAAAGAGATCCTTCAGCAGACGGATAAGATCATCAAGACCTTCCCGGAGGTCGAAAGCGTGTTCGGCAAGGTGGGCCGCGCCGACACGGCCACCGACCCGGCGCCGCTGTCGATGATAGAGACCACCATTCGTCTCAAACCACACGAGGAATGGCCGGACCCCAGCAAGACCACCAAGCAGCTGATGGACGAGATGGATGCAGCGATCAAGTTCCCGGGTCTGGCCAATGCCTGGACCATGCCCATCAAGACCCGCATCGACATGCTCTCCACCGGCATCAAGACGCCCATCGGCATCAAGGTCAGCGGTCCGGATCTCAAGGTGCTGGAGAACGTGGCAAACGACATAGAGCAGGCCCTGAAACAGTTGCCGGACACGCTCTCAGCCTTCGCCGACAAGGCCGCCGGCGGCTACTACCTCGACTTCGATATCAATCGCGAAGAGGCGGCGCGTTACGGCCTCACCGTGGGTGATGTGCAGGAGGTGATCGCTACTGCCATCGGTGGCATGAATGTGACGCAGACGGTGGAGGGCCTGGAGCGGTATCCAGTCAATGTGCGTTACCCGCGTGAGTTGCGCGACAACCTGGCGCAACTCAAGGAGGTGCTGATCCCCACGCCCACCGGCACACAGATTCCGTTGACCCTGGTGGCGGACCTCAATTTGCGTCGCGGACCACCATCCATCAAGAGCGAGGACTCGCGGCCCAACGCGTGGATCTACGTCGACATCAAGACGTCAGACATTGGTGGTTATGTCGCTGAGGCGAAACAGATAGTGGACTCGCAGGTGAAGATCCCGCCCGGCTACACGGTGGTGTGGTCGGGACAGTTCGAATACATGGAGCGCGCCGCCGAGCGCCTGCGTATCGTGGTGCCAGCTACTCTGCTGGTGATCTTCCTGTTGCTGTATTTCAACTTCCGCAACATCACCGAGCCGCTGGTGGTGATGCTGTCCATACCCTTCGGCCTGATCGGTGGTTTCTGGCTGGTGTACTGGTTGGGCTTCAACATCTCGGTGGCGGTGGCGGTAGGCTTCATCGCCCTGGCCGGTGTGGCCGCGGAGATCGGCGTGCTAGTGCTGACCTTCATCGATCACGAGATCGCGGCACGGCGGCGTGAATCTGGCGGCATATTGAGTGCTAGACAAATCATGGCCGCCGTGCATCGCGGCACCTCGGAGCGTGTGCGCCCCATCGCCATGACCGCCACCGCCATTATTGCCGGCCTGCTGCCCATCATGTGGGGCACGGGCACTGGTTCCAGCGTAATGCAGCGCATCGCCGCGCCCATGGTGGGCGGCATGGTCACGGTCACGGTGCTCAGCCTGCTGGTGCTGCCATTGATCTACGGCATGGTGTTGCAATGGCAGGAGCAGGGACAGCGAATGCGCCTACGAGAGAAGCCTACGTAGGAGCGGCTCTTCAGGCCGTGAAGATAGGCCTGTCGTACTGGCGGTATTCATTGAACGCCCACTTAGGTGGCATGTATATCGATAGATCAAAGAAGACGAAAGGAGAATGAACGATGCATAAGACACTCACAGCACTGACCATTATCGGACTCATGGGCATGTTCCCTGCCAGCCAGGCAGCGGAAGGCCACCACCATGATGGCGAAATGAAACACGAGGATCACGCCATGACCGGCGCCATGCAGGAACACATGTTTCTGAAGAAGAAACAGATAGACGGCTATACGGTGAGCTTTCATGTCATGAAACCGGCAGACGGTCCCTCCATGGGGGGGAGTCACCATTTCATGATCAAGGTGGAAAAAGACGGGAAGCCCATCGAGGGCATTGTGATGAACACCAAGGTGGTCTTTCCCGATGGGAAAAGCGCGAGTAAGCGGGCCATGAAGATGGGTGACTGGTATATGGCGGGCTATGACCTGCTTGACAGCGGAAGACACCAGTTGATGATCCTGTTCAAGACGCCGGATGGGAGAAAGCACAAAGGAGGTGTGTATTACGGTGAATAAGTATGTACAGGCTTATGGCTGCCGGGGTGAGTAGCGCTGGATATCGATGAGCCTATGAGGAGGAATCGAGATGAAATATCGCAAGATCACGGCCATAGTCCGCTGCGACGTATGCGACAAGGTACAGCAGCGATTGCAGACGAAGAACGTACAGGGATTCACCCTTAGCCATATCAAGGGTTACGGTGAATACGCAGATTTGTACAGCAGTGACTGGCTGACTAGTCACGCCAAGATAGAAATCTTCGTGGCGGCAGAGGAGGCGGAGGCGATTGTCGAAGAGATCATGGACATTGCCCATGTGGGGCTGCCCGGTGATGGACTCATCGCCGTGTTGCCGGTGGAGACGTTGTATCGCATTCGCACACGATCCGAGATGTCCGCGTGAGGGACGATCCGGTCATTCAAGACATTCATGAGAGGTACACGATTCATGCCTGAAATAATACCCAATTGGCACCCCATCTTTGTCCACTTCACCGTGGCTCTGTTGAGTCTCTCCGTATTGCTCTACGTGTTGACGATGTTCATGCGAGGCTCACTCGGGCGGCAATGGTCGACTGTTGCGCAATGGCTGCTGTGGTTTGGTGCAGGAATCACATTACTCACCGGCCTTGCCGGCCTGGATGCCTTTAACAGTGTGGCCCACGACACGCCTTCGCACGCGGCGATGACAGAACACCGAAACTGGGCCATTTCAGTCATCGTGGTCTTTTCCATCCTGGCAGTCTGGGCAGCGTACGCCGCCATCAAGGAGCGCGTCCTGGGCATAGTGTTCGTTGCAGCCATGTTGGGGGGTGGTCTACTGCTTGCTTCTACCGCATGGCATGGCGGTGAGCTGGTCTACCGTTTCGGTCTCGGCGTCATGTCCCTGCCCCAGACGGAAGGTGAGGGCCATGACCATGCTCATGGCGGACACGAACACGAGAATGCTAGGAACGATAGAGGTGCCGAATCCCCTACACACGACGCTGCGCCTATGGACTTCAGCGGCATGGATGAAGGACTCGAAGTTGGCCCTGAACGCGCCGCAGGCCATGCTCATGTCGACGACGATTTACACGATCATTGAGATATCTGCGCGAGGAGGTGAGCCATGATGACCGTTACTGAATTGGCCAGACAGTCGGGTGTCACTCCAGATACTGTTCGCCACTATACGAGCAAGGGCCTTCTGCAACCAGAAAGAAACCCCCGTAACGGGTACAGGCTATTCTGCCGTGATGATGTGCAACGCATCGAATTCATCCGCCGGGCGCAGGTCCTCGGATTTACCCTGAGCGAGATCAAGAAAATACTCGATGAGGCACGCAGAGGCGTTGCGCCATGCCCCCTCGTACGGCAGATCATCGCCGAACGTATCACGGAGAACCGGGACAAGATCCGGCAGCTGATTGCCCTTCAAGGACGCATGGAAGACGCGCTGAATCGCTGGCAGGTCATGCCCGATTGTCCCCCTGATGGATCGAGTATCTGCTGCCTCATCGAAGCCATTGAGACAGAGGCTTGACCTGTATGCGGCACATAGCTTCTAGGGTTAGCCACAGCATCACGAATCCAATTAATCGCTGAAAATATACGAAGGGGACACAAAATGAAGTGTCACACGATCGGAGTATTTCTGACAGGCCTCATGCTTATCTCATCTGTAGTATATGCAGGGGATGGACATCCAAAAGAGGGGACGATGGGTGACGGGACCACGGCTCATGGCATGGCCCATTCCAGTGGAATGGATATGGATGCAATGAACCAACGCATGCAGAAGATGCGGGATCTCATGAAGAAGGCCCATTCCACTCAGGATATGCAAAAGCGTCATGAGCTTATGCGCGAGCATATGTCTGAGATGCGTAAGATGATGAAGATGATGAAGATGACGCAAGGGAGCGGCATGATGGGTAAGTCGGGAGTGTCCAAAAACAAGCCTATGCAGATGGGCTGTGACGAAAAACACGGGATGATGGATCACGAAATGATGGCAAATCGACTGCATATGATGGAGAAGATGATGGGCCAGATGATCGATCAACAGTCACTCATGCTAGAGAAATAGGTTGCCTTGCATAGTCGTTCTCTGAGCAAGGGTCTGGACAGATATCATATTTCTTGAGATGAGGAGAGCTTCAATGGCGATTGATCCTGTCTGTGGTATGACAGTTGATGAAGATTCTGAATACTCCAGAACATTGGGTGATGTGACCTATCACTTCTGCAGTGAGCATTGTCTGCACAAATTCCAGGCATCGCCAGAGCGATATATAGCCACAGAGCCCGAGAGACGAGAGCATACTGCGGCTGCCGATGACATCGACCATGCCACAGATCACGAAGGGCAGTGTGCGGATGGTAGTTGTGCCATTGGCGAGACGATTTATACCTGTCCCATGCATCCTGAGATTCGGCAGCGTGAGCCCGGAACTTGCCCCAAGTGTGGCATGGCGCTAGAGGCGGTTACTGAGGTAGTACCCACGGTCATCACCCAATATGTCTGTCCCATGCACCCTGAGGTGGTGCAGGATCGCCCGGGAAATTGCCCGAAGTGCGGTATGGCCCTGGAACCCAAGACGGTGGCGGCCGAGCAAGAAAATCCTGAACTGGTGGATATGAGCCGGCGTTTCTGGATCAGTACCGCACTCGCGCTACCCGTCTTCATCCTCGCCATGGTGGCCGATCTGGCACCTCAATGGTTGCCAGCATCGATGGATAGAGGGGTCGTGCAGTGGATCGAGTTCATCTTGTCCACGCCCGTCGTTCTGTGGGGTGGCTGGCCGTTTTTCGTCCGTGGCTGGCAGTCTGTGAAGACATGGAATCTGAACATGTTCACCCTCATAGGTCTTGGCGTCTCCGTCGCCTGGGCCTATAGCGTCGTCGGCCTGCTCGCACCTGGCCTGTTCCCGCCGGTGATGCGCATGGAGGATGGCCGCGTCGATGTCTATTTCGAGGCGGCAGCCGTCATCACGGCCCTGGTGTTGCTGGGCCAAGTACTCGAATTGCGCGCTCGCTCGAGGACCAATGCCGCCATCAAGATGCTATTGGGCTTGGCGCCAAACACTGCGCGCCTCGTCAACGAGGATGGCAGCGAAGAGGACGTGCCACTGGAGCGCGTCCAGCCTGGGGACACCCTCCGTGTGCGACCCGGTGACAAGATCCCTGTGGATGGTGTCGTCGTCGAGGGTCGTAGTCATGTCGATGAGTCCATGGTCACGGGCGAACCCGTACCGGTGGAGAAAGGCCCGGGAGATCCCGTGATTGGTGCCACGATCAATGGCACGGGAAGTCTGCTCGTGCGCGCCGAAAAGGTGGGTGCCGACACCCTCCTGGCACAAATCGTCAACATGGTGGCCGAGGCGCAGCGCTCGCGCGCGCCCATTCAGAAGTTGGCCGATGTAGTCGCCGGTTGGTTCGTTCCCGCCGTGGTCCTGGTGGCCGTGATCGCCTTTTTCGCCTGGTGGAGCTGGGGGCCTGAGCCGCGCCTGGCGCATGCCATCGTCAGTGCCGTTTCCGTGCTCATCATCGCCTGCCCCTGCGCCTTGGGTCTGGCAACGCCAATCTCCATCATGGTGGGTACGGGACGGGGTGCCCTGGAAGGGGTACTGATCAAAAATGCCGAAGCATTGGAGATCATGGAAAAGGTCGATACCCTGGTCGTGGATAAGACGGGAACACTGACCGAGGGCAGGCCAAGGCTGGTATCGGTCGATGTCTTGGGAACCCAGACGGAGAGCGAGATGATCTCCCTAGCCGCCAGCCTAGAACGCGGCAGTGAGCACCCCCTCGGCGAGGCTATCGTGCAAGGCGCCGTGGAACGGGGTGCACGGCTGTTGCCTGTCTCGGGGTTTACATCCATCACCGGAAAGGGTGTTACGGGACGTGTCGATGGACAAGATGTAGCCCTTGGCAACATGAAACTACTCGAAAGTCTGGGCATCGATGCCGGTGATGCAGAGCAGCGTGCCGATTCCCTCAGGGCAGAGGGTCAGACCATCATATTTCTCACCGTCGATGGGCAGTTGGCTGCTCTGATCGGTGTCGCCGATCCCATCAAGGAGTCAACGCCTGAGGCCATTCGAGACCTTCATGCCGAGGGTATCGAGATCGTCATGCTCACAGGAGATAGCAGGACCACCGCCGAGGCCGTCGCGCACAAGTTGGATATCGACCGCGTCGAGGCCGAGGTCATGCCAGATCGCAAGGCCGAGATCGTCAAGGCCTTGCAAAGCGAGGGCCGAATAGTCGCCATGGCTGGTGATGGCATCAATGATGCTCCTGCCTTGGCGCAGGCACACGTGGGTATTGCGATGGGCACGGGCACCGATGTGGCCATGGAGAGTGCCGGCGTGACCCTGGTAAAGGGCGACTTGCGTGGGATCGTACGTGCCAGACGTCTGTCACGCGTCACCATGCGTAATATACGACAGAATCTTTTCTTCGCCTTTGTCTATAACGCCCTGGGCGTGCCTGTTGCCGCCGGCATACTCTATCCCTGGTTCGGTATCCTGCTGTCGCCCATCATCGCCGCTGCCGCCATGAGCTTTAGTTCAGTATCGGTGATCAGCAATGCCTTACGCCTGCGGAAGGTGAAAATATAAGACTGTCCGAGCAATTAGTGAGGCGAGTGCTTGTTCTGTGTGCAACACATATCTCCTAGCCTTAACTATTTCATGGTGATCGGCATTTGTACGCATCTCGGCTGTGTGCCCGACTTCCACCCCGAAGTCGCCCCCGAAGACCTTGGGCAGGAATGGGTGGGAGGCTATTTCTGTCCTTGTCATGGATCGCGCTATGACCTTTCTGGGCGTGTATTCAAGGGAGTGCCGGCGTCCTCCGATCTCAAGCTGTCGCCCTACCACTATCATACGGTAACCCTGGTCGAGATCGGTCTTGGCTATTCGGATGCTATGTAAAAAAGGGAGACAAGCGATGACCGAACGGGTAGCGGTATGTCGATGGTGTGGAAGGGATATGTCTTTATCCAGCTATGCCTCGGAGCATGACGGCGAATTCTGCTGTGAGGGCTGCTATCTGGGCTACATGGCCCATCAACGTTCCCTGCATGAACGCGACACTGTACAGATGGCCCTGGTCGAGGCGTTGGCGGCTGCACTGGATGCGCGTGAGCAGGAGACGGGCATGCACTCCAAGCGGGTTGCCTGTCATACCCAGGTTCTGGCGCGGCATTTCAGCCAGGACGAGGACTGGTTGCAACAGGTCTACTGGGGATCGTTGCTGCATGATATCGGCAAGATCGCCATCCCCGATGCCATCCTGCTGAAGCAGGGTCCTTTGAGCGGGACGGAATGGGCCATCATGCGCAGCCATCCTCAGCGTGGCCACGACATCATCGCCGGCCTTTCCTTCATGAAGAGGGCGGCGGAGATCGTGCTCTGTCACGAGGAACGCTATGACGGCCATGGCTATCCTCAGGGTCTTGCCGGCGAGGATATTCCCTGGGGGGCGCGGCTTTTTGCCGTTATCGATACCCTGGATGCCATTACCTCCGATCGCCCCTATCGACAGGGTCTGTCCTATGACGAGGCCAAGTCGGAAATCATGCACATGAGTGGCAGCCAGTTCGACCCGCGCGCCGTGGAGGCCTTTGTGGCTGAGGAAGGCACCTTGCGGGAGATGGTCGCGATGAAGTGCGCGGAGCCACCCGAGCGATATCAGGTGCGGAAGGAATCCGTGGACGATACGAACGCTGCACACTCTGCCGTCGAGGTGAACAGAGGTCGTGGGTATCATGCCTGAAGCGGAAGGGACCCGCCAGCGGGCCCTGCATCGCTGGGCCAGACGATTGTTGGAAATCCATTCTTCTCCAGGAGGTGGGAACATGCACGGCGAACACCAGGTCATGCAACAGGTGAATATCGTCATCGATGGTATTCCATTGGATATCGAGCAGGCGAATGCGCTGGCTGAACAGGTCGCCGCCCATCTCGCCAGCGACTTTCTATTGCTGGCCTGGTACGACGGTCAGCGCCAGGAAGAGCACCCCAGTATGCCGGAATGTCAGCACAAGCCTGGCTGGCTGGCCTATGCCGAAGGGCATGGCGGCAATATACGGGTGCGGATCAATGAAGGGCAATTCGATTTCATCTTTGTTTCCATCGATGTGTGAATTTGCCATAGCTGACTGGTGGTCGATGCAATGAGAGAAGCCGAAGAAAGGTTGCAGCTCACACCTTCTGGCGAACATGTCACGTCAGGGGAACCAGTGAAAATCGCTGGCGCCGGTCCTGCCGGCTTGGCGGCGGCGATCACCCTGGCACATGCCGGTCGGGCGGTGGAAGTACACGAGGCCCACGATCGTGTGGGTTACCGCTTCGGCCACGATTTGCAGGGGCTGGAGAACTGGAGCACGCAAGGCGGTGTACTGGATGCCATGCAGGCGCAGGGGCTAAGCACCGATTTCGACATGATGCCGGGGCGTGAGGGTACTGCCTTTGATGCCTGGGGAAACGCCTACCACCTGCATAGTGAGCAGCCCTTCTTCTATCTGCTCGTGCGTGGCCCCGATGCCGGCAGTCTTGATGACGCCTTGCTGCGCCAGGCGCGATCGCTGGGCGTCGAGGTGCGCTTCAACAGCCGTCTCACGCAGATCGATGGTGCCGGCATCTTGGCCACCGGCCCTCGCGGTGCCGAGGTGATTGCGGTTGGCTACCATTTTCGCACCGACATGGACGATGGCTTCTGGGTCATCTGTGATGACACGCTGGCGCCCAAGGGCTATGCCTATCTGCTGGTAATGAGCGGATACGGCACCCTGAAGACCTGTATGTTCTGCGGCTTCAACCGGCAGAAGGAATACCTGCGGCGTACCGTCGATGCCTTTCACCACCTGGTCGATCTGCGCATGGAGAATCCGGTGCCGCACGGTGGCGCCGGCCACTTAGGCCCCTCCGGCCTGTGGCTGACGGGACAGCACCCGGTGACCGGTGAGCAGGCCGGTATCCAGGATTTCCTGTGGGGTTTTGGCATCCGTTCCGCCATCGATTCCGGTGTGCTGGCGGCGCAGTGCCTGATGAACGGGGAAGACTATGCCGAACGGGCGCGATCCCAGTTTCTGCCGCGCATGCAGACTTCCGAGGTGAATCGACGGCTGTTCTCGCTGCTCGGCAACCAGGGTTATCGTTGGTATCTGCGTCATGCATCACGGCAGGCTGATACCCGCGATTTCCTGCGTCGTCAGTACCAGCCGTCACGGCTCAAACGGCTGTTACGGCCCCTGCTGGCCTATCCCGTCCAAAATCGCTCAAATCCCTGCAACTCACCCGATTGCACCTGCGTGTGGTGTCGCTGCGGTTGAGACAAGGGGGAAGGAGTTCAAGATGGAAAAGCTGGGCGACTTCTCGGTTCACCGCACCCTCGTCTTGTCCGTCATGGACGAAGAGTCCGTGCCGAAGATCCGGGGCTGTCTCGAGGAATTACCGGGAATGGAGCAGCTGGTGTTCGATGACGGCAGGCGCCGGCTTGAGTTGACCTATGACGCTTCTCTACTGGGTTTGCCGGTCATTGAGCAGGCGCTGGCGGATGCCGGGTGCTCGGCGGCGGATGGTCGCTGGTCGCGCATGCGTCGTGCCTGGTACCGCTATCTCGATGAAAATGCCCGCGCCAATGCCATGGCAAAGGGCGCCTGCTGTAGCAATCCGGAGGAGGTCTATGCCAAACGACACAAGTAGGCAGTTTCTCCTCGCGGGCTTGGTGCTGGCGGTACTGCTCACTGCCTGTGATCAGCGGGCCGACGAGTCCGAGGCGCGACATAAGCTACTGCCATCGGTGGGCTTTGTCGCCGATGCGGCGAGGGGCGAGGCGCGCTTCGATGTCTATTGTGCCCGCTGCCATGGAGCGGGCGCGAGGGGCGGTAGACAGGGTCCGCCTCTGGTGAACGCCATCTATCGCCCCGCCCACCATGCCGACCTGGCTTTCTATTGGGCAGTGAGGGATGGTGTCCGTCAGCATCATTGGCAGTTCGGCGACATGCCGGCCATTGCCGGTCTGTCGGCGGAGGATGTGGCCGACATTATTGCCTATGTGCGCGGGGAGCAGCGCAAGCAGGGCATCCAGTGATGGCGACAGTTCTCATTGCCGGCCGGAATGCTTCTGTCGCCAGGCACCTATTGCCCAGGTCAGGGCCGAAAACAATCCCAGCATGAGCAGGGCGAGGGCGATGCGATGGCCGTTTCCCGAGGCCATTTCCGCGCCGAAGTGCGCTAGCAGGAAGCTGGCCGGGATGATGCCGGCAAGGGTGGCGATGGCGAAGCGCGTGAAGCTGAGCGAGGTCAGCCCGGCGGCATAGCTGACCATGTCGAAGGAGACGAAGGGCAGCAGGCGCGAAACAAAGACCATTGCCATGAGACCATTCTGCGAGGCCAGCGGTGTCCTTGTCAGTGCTTCGCCGAACCACTTTCGCAGCACGTCGATGCCCAGCAGGCGGGCGATGGAAAAGGCCGCAATGGCCCCCAGTTCGGCACCGATGACGATATATATCGTACCCTCCACATGTCCATAGGCAGCACCAGCGGCCAGGGCAATGGGCGCGCTGGGCAAGGGACTCATGACGATGGCCAAGATCATCAACACGATGATGATCAGCGGGCCGATGACGCCCGGTACCTGCAGCCATCGTTCAAGCGTTTCACCATCCGACAATTGTGCGGCAAGGCCGGAGCGCAGCAGCAGGACGTAGGCGAGCGCCAGCAGCACAAAGATCAGCGCAAACAGCAGATGGCGGGTGGTGTGGCGATCTGACATGCGGGCATGCTGTCCCCATACGTCGTTGCAGGAGGGAAGAGTATAGCCCCTGGCTGAAAGGGCGTTGGTGAGGGGCTAGGCGATGGCGCTGCCGACCTCTAATGCCTCGAACCAATCGAGGAATCGCTTTACGTCATCTCCCCGGAAGATGCGACCGTGTTGTGGGGCCATGATGTCGATGTCCAGTGAGCGCACGCGCTGGATCCAGTCGTTCTTCGCGCGGTTGGAGGGCATCCAGCGTTGGTGGAAAAACTGCATCTTGCCAGTATGGTCGTCGAAGTCTTCGACGAACAACGGCGCGCCATCGGCCTCCAGGGCTGCGCCCACGTCGCCACTCATGAGTATGCGTGCCTCGGCATCGTAGACGTGATAATTACCGGAGGCATGCAGGTAATGGGCAGGGATGAATTGCAGCTCGGCATGTTCCAGGGTCAGGCTTGCTCCTTCGTCGGGGATGCCATGGTATTCCATGTGGTCGAGGCCGAAATGGCGCAGGAAGCCTTCCCACAACCAGGGCGCATGCAGCCTGGCATGGGGCAGGGTCTGATCCCACAGACCCAGTGAGGAGATGATGTCGGGGTCCTGATGAGAGGCGAAGACGTCGCTGATCTTGTCGACCTCGCACAGTTGCATCACGGCGGCGAGCATGGCGGAAAAGACCTCGATGCCGCCCGGGTCCATGAGCAATGCACGCTGGCCATCGACGACGAGGTATTGATTGGTATCGATGATGCCAGAGGGTTTCCTCGGGTCACGGCCAAAGGCGATCCAGCGGTGGCCCTTCTCGTACAGGTGGGTGGATTGCATGGGTCGTCCTCAATCTGGTTGCGTCTGGTGGTCTATGCGGAAAGTCGCGTTACCGCCCGTTTCGTAGGAAGGTGAATGCTGCGTTGTGAGAACTCGAAATAGAGACCCCATTACAGCGCTTTGCCGCCATGATTTGTATCTTCTCACGGTGCTCTTTAATCGCAGAACTTTCCCATGGACCACTAGGCCGATGGCTGTTCGTGATGGTTTGCTTCGTCGTCGTGCGAGAGGGCCTCGATGAGCCGTCGGCAGAGGACGATCTCTCCCTGGATGTCACTGGCGGCCGCCTCTACGCTCGCGGCGATGGAGTCCAGGTATTTGCGGAAATCGCCGGCGCGCGAGGCCTCCGTGCGCGAGTTGCTGACGATGATGCCGGAGGCGCGCAAGGCTTGATGGATCTGCTCCAATTGGCTCGCGAGCTGTTGCATGATCTCTTGGATCTGTCGACCCATATCTTGGCGTGCCGTGCGCGACTGCGCGATCTGCTCATCGAGAAAGGCTTGGGCGCTGGCGTCACCGAGACTCTCTCGTGCCAGGATGAAGCGTTGCTCGCCATCCCGGTTGCGCAGTGCGGCGACAGAGAGGCGCGAGACCTCGAGCGCCAGCGCATTGATGCGTGAGGCATGCAGGATGGTTTCGCTGGCCATCTCGGCGATGAAGTTGGTGATGGGGCGAAAGCCCAAGGCCTTATCGCCGGCGCGGGCGGCTACGCCCTTGGCATTGCTGGCACTGAGGGACATGAGCCGTGCCGTCTGCCGCATGCGATAGAGGTGTCCAGCCAGGGTAGCGGCCTTGACGAAGGCAGGTGTGGGGAGATGATCGGCGGACACGGGCTTCCTCGGCTGGTCGTATTCTGTGCCCTAGCATCGGCCGGCGTGGGGAGAAGTTTAGGCGTTGCAGGTCCATCGGCAATCGTATTGTGGCCGGGATGATAATTCAGAGGACATAACCAGCGGCGTATCACGTTGACATGGCAGGGAGACTTACGGCGGTGACATAAGAACGCCGCCCGCCGGCGGTGGCCGGGGGCGGCGTTAGGGGGGTTGTCGTGCTTCGGTAAGACCCGGCTGGCAGTCTGCTCGGCCGTCGTGATCAGCCGCCGTAGTAGAGGGCCGAGATGATGCCGATGGTCATCAGGATCACCGCCAAGATCAGCAGTAGGTTG
>JANTGX010000007.1 GCA_024762755.1 Gammaproteobacteria bacterium | reverse complement strand
TCACCGGTGGCATGGGCAGCGCGGCGCTGTTCTTCGATGATGAATTGGATAATGGTTTCACCGGTGTGCATAGTTTTTTCCTAGGTTTGGGGCTCACAAAGGGCAGCAATACTAGCAGAGAATCCAGTAGTTTTCTAAACACCGGACTCGATGCCCTCAAGACAACGGATGGTCCAAGCCCTTGATTTGACGGTGGTTCAAAAGCACCCTTTCGACTCGTCTATGGATCCATGATTTTTGATTCCACTGTGAAATCAATACACTGCGTGTCACGTGCGTTCCGAAGTCTCGGTCTGCTCGGGTCGATTCATGGCCGCGCGTGGCCGGTGGCGTGGTTGCCTGCACCCACGGCAGCGCTTAGCATGGGCGCCTTTTCGGGCCGCTCTACTGCTCGTCAAAAGCCCGACCGGGATCCCGCATCGAGCCAGGCTTCAGGCCGCGGTCTGTTTGACCCAGAGCAGGAAAGCCCGCCATAACCCCACCAGAGTTTATCGAGATGACTGATACCGTCCGCATCGCCACGCGCAAGAGCCCCCTGGCCCTCTGGCAGGCCGAATTCGTCCGTGACCGCCTGCTGCAGAAGTACCCGCACCTGAACGTGGAGCTGGTCAAGATGGAGACCCAGGGCGACAAGATCCTGGATACGCCCCTGGCCAAGGTTGGCGGTAAGGGGCTGTTCGTCAAGGAGCTGGAGCAGGGCATGCTGCGCGGCGAGGCAGACATCGCCGTGCATTCCATGAAAGACGTGCCCGTGGCCTTCCCCGATGGCCTGCATCTGGCGGTCATCTGTGAGCGGGAGGACCCGCGCGATGCCTTCGTATCCAATACCTATGTGGACATCGCGACCCTGCCAGAGGGGGCGCGGGTGGGTACCTCGAGCCTGCGGCGCCAGTGCCAGTTGCGAGCGGCGCGGCCGGATCTGGAGATCCTCGACCTGCGCGGCAACGTCAATACCCGCCTGCGCAAGCTCGACGAAGGGCAATATGACGCCATCATCCTCGCCAGCGCCGGCCTCATCCGCCTCGGTTTTGCCGATCGCATCCGCACCCACCTGAGCACCGACCAGAGCCTGCCCGCCATCGGTCAGGGGGCGGTGGGCATCGAGACACGCAGCGACGACGAGCGCATTCATGCCCTCATCGCCCACCTCGACAATGCCCCCACCCGCATCTGCGTGCTCGCCGAGCGGGCCCTGAACCATCGCCTCGAGGGGGGCTGCCAGGTGCCCATCGCCGGCTTTGCCGAGCTGCGTGGCGAGCGGCTCCGCCTGCGTGGTCTGGTCGGTCGACCTGACGGGCGTGAGGTGATTCGCGGCGAGATCGAAGGCCTGGCCGGCGAGGCCGAGGCAATGGGCGACGCCCTCGGCGAAGACCTGCTCGCCCGCGGCGCGGATGCCATTCTCGCAGAGGTCTATGCCAATGGCTGAAGTGCGGGCCTGACACCAGCGTGGTGACACCTCCTGCAGGCAGTCTGGCCGGCGGCACGGTGGTCGTCACCCGCCCCGCAGCGCAGGCAGAGAATCTCAGTCAGGCCATCGAGGCCGCTGGCGGACACGTCCTGCGCTACCCCGTCATCGACATCCTCCCCGTCACCGACGATGCCTTGCTGCGGCGTCGGATGAGTCGTCTCGCAGGGGCCGACATGGCGATCTTCATCAGCAAGAATGCCGTCGATCATGCATACCGCAAGCTGAGTGAGCACTTACTCCCGGATACCGTGACCAGGTGCGCCGTGGGCCGTGCCACTGCCCGTGCCCTGCAGCGCCACGGTCAACCGGCACACCTGCAGGCCCCACCACCGTATGACTCCGAGGCGCTGCTCGACCTCCCGGAACTGCAGGCGGTGGCGGGCAGACGCATCGTCATCGTGCGCGGCGAAGGCGGTCGGGAACACCTGGCCGATAGCCTGCGAGAGCGTGGCGCGGACGTGGCCTATGCCGAGGTCTACCGGCGTCGGCCGGTGCATGGCGATCCCCGACCCTTGTATCAGGCGTGGGAAGGGGGCAATCTGCATGCCATTGTGGTGACCAGCAACGAAGGCCTGCAGAACCTCTATGATCAGATCGACGCGGAGCACCGACCGCAGCTGTTGCAGACCCCCCTGGTGGTGATTGGTGAGCGCACGGCGCGACTGGCCCATGAGCTAGGCTTCCACGGCCCCATAAAGATCGCCGCTAGTGCCAGTGACGAAGGTCTAATGACGGCACTGCAGTCTCTATGAGGGGGGAACGATGAACAGGCAGGCAGCCCGTCGCCCCATTTCATCCGCGGCGCATGAATTGACGGAATCCACGCACGGACCCCGAGTACCGCATAGCCCTTGCGCAATGGCACAGGATCACCCATGAACGACGACAAACAGAAACCCGCCCCGGCAGAGAACGATAAGCAGGGCGCCCCCCAGGGAGGCACCACCGCTGCGCAGGGCGCCGAGAAGGGCCAGACAGAAAAGTCGAAGAAAGCGGATACATCGCCACCCGGGGTCACTCCCGTAGCAGAAAAGCCGTCCGCCAAGGGCGGCACCGGCGAGAGAACGAAAAAAGCCAGCGGCAAGGACGCGGGCAAGGCGGCCGGTGGTTCCACGGCCAAGACCGGCAGTGCGCAAAGTCCCAACAAAGAACGCGGTACGCGGATCGCCCTGGTGGCCGCCGTCCTCGCCCTGCTGCTGGCCCTGGCCAGCGCCGCTGGTCTCTATCTGGTCCAGGAACGGGCACAGCGCGAGGCCGCCTCCCTCGCAGACCGTCTGTCGCAATTGGCCGATGCCGTCGACAGCAACGAACAGCGACTGGACGCCGTGGACGACCTGCAACAGAAAATGGCCGACATGCGCAATCAGCTCGCCGCCGCCGCCAGTGAGCGCAAGGCCCTGATGGAGCAACAGCAGGCCCTGAACACCGCCCTGCAACAGATGACCGCCCGCCTTGGCCGTACCACCCTGGCCTGGCGCCTGGCAGAGGTCGAGTATCTGCTGACGGTCGCCAACCAACGGCTGACCCTGGCGGGCGACCGCGATACCGCCCTGCAGGCATTGAAGACCGCCGACGACAAGCTGCGCAGCCTCGGCGATCCTGCCTTGGTAGCGGTCCGCCAGGCCATTCGAGACGAGATCACCGCCCTCGAGGCGGTGCAGCTGCCGGACATCACCGGCATGGCACTCACCCTCGGCAGCCTCGCCGAGACGGTGCAGAAGTTGCCGTTGCTGGATACCACGCCGCGCCGGCCGAGCCTGCCGGCCACCAAGCAGGACGAATCACAGGGCGACAACCGCCAGCTCGATCTGAAGGATCTGCCGGCGGTCCTCTGGCGCGATCTGCGCAGCCTGGTGGTCATCCGCCGCGTCGACCAGCCCGTGCAACCCCTCCTGCCACCGGACGAGGAGTGGTATCTACGGCAGAACCTGCAGCTCAAACTGGAACAGGCCCGACTCAGCCTGCTGCGTGGCGACAGCGCGCTGTTTCACCATCAGTTGCAGGAGGCGGCCCGCTGGATCCGTGCCTACTTCGCCATGGACAGCGCTCCGGTGAAGGCCCTGCTGGAGACCCTCGACGGCCTGCAGAAGGTCGAGTTGCGTCCGCAACTGCCCACCCTCGACACCTCCCTACGCCTGTTGCGCGAGCAGATGCAGCGCCTCGGCACCACGCTTGCACCGAGTGGTGAGGGAGGGACCAGCCCGTGATGAAACTGTTCCTGCTCAGCCTCCTCGTCCTCGTCGCGGCCACCGCCCTGGCCTTGTTCGTCATGCAGGACCCGGGCTATGTGCTCATCGCCGTCGGTCCCTGGACCATAGAGACCAGCTTCGCCCTGCTGGTGGCGGGCATCCTGCTCGCCTTCGTCCTGCTCTACTTCGGTATCCGTCTGTTCAAGGGCCTGTTCGCCGTACCCCGCCGTCTGGGCCAGCGGCGGCGGCAGCGGCGTGAAGAAAAGGCACAGACGGCCCTCAGTCATGGACTGATGGAGCTGGCCGAGGGGAAATGGAAGCAGGCCGAACGGGACGTGCTGAAATACGCCAAACAGGGTCAACAACCGGTGCTCAGCTATTTGGCCGCGGCACGCGCGGCGCAGGAGCAGGGCGCAGAGGAACGCCGCGACCGCTATCTCAAGCTGGCGCACGAGCTGGAACCCGACGCCGACATCGCCGTCGGCCTGACCCAGGTCGAGTTGTTATTGGAGCAGGGCAAGCGGGAGCAGGCCCTGGCCGCGTTGCAGCGCCTGTACGAGTACTGGCCCAGTCATCCCAAGGTACTCAAGGCCCTTTCCCAGCTTTACCGCGAACTGGGCGAGTGGCGCCGCCTGCGCGAGCTGCTGCCGCGTCTGCGCAAGGCACGCGTATTCGATGCCGCGACCCTCGATGCCATCGACCGCGAGGTCTATGAGGCCCTGCTACGAGAGAGCGTGGACGCCACGGAGCTCGAGGCGGTGTGGCAGAAGATGCCCAAGGCCCTGCGCGAGGACGAGGGCCTGCTGGCCACCTATGTGGAGTGCCTGCACCGCTTCGGCGAAGATGCGCGGGCCGAAGCGCTGCTGCGCACGGCACTCAAGCGCCGGCAGAGCGCGCCCCTGCTTCGCCTCTACGGCTTGGTGCAGGGAGAGCATCCAGAACGCCAGTTGGCCCTGGCCGAGAACATACTGCAGAAGAACCCACACGATCCGGTGGCCCTGCTCACCGCGGGGCGCTGCGCCCTGCGCAACCGCCTGTGGGGTAAGGCGCGCGAGTATCTCGAAGCCAGTGTGCAGGCCCGGCCGAGCGCCGAGGCCTGTTACGAGTTGGCAACCCTGCTGGACAAGATGGGTGAGCACGAGATGGCCCTCGCCTACTATCGCCAGGGCCTGGCCCTGAGCAATTGCTGCGAAGAGCCGGTGGCGGCGGGTTATACCGTGGAGAAGGCCCTGCCGGCCATCAGCCCGCCACCGCCGCCGCCCGACGTCGATGCCGCCAGCGGCTGAGGATCAGTTACCCTTGGGGGGGATGTCTGAGTGGAAGTCGTCCGCCGACAGGCCTGCCGCCAACAGGACCGGATAGGCCGACTGCACCATCACCGGCGGTCCACTGACATACACCTCGTGTTCGACCAGACGATCGCCCAGATCGGTGATGGCCGCCTCGAAGGCCCAGCCGCGCGCACCCGTCCATGCCGCCGATGCTTCCGATAGCACCGGTACGAAGTGGAAATTGGCCCGTTCCGCGGCCCACGCCTGCAGCTGCCGGGCGAGGTACAGATCCTCCTCCCGCCGTACCCCCCAATAGAGACGCAGGGGCTGTGTCATGCCATCGGCAAAGGCCTGTTCCAGCATGGCGACGAAGGGCGCGATGCCGCTGCCGCCGGCGATCAGCAGCTTGGGTCGCTCAGACTGGCGCTGCAGTTGCATATGGCCAAAGGGGCCGGCGACGCGCAGGACGTCCCCCACCTGCCACAGCGTGGCCGGTGTCTCGGCACCGATGCGGATGTGCAACACCAGGGCCGCGTCCTCGCGCGGTGCGCCGGCGATGGAAAAGCTGCGCTTGATGCCGTCGGCGCAGTGGACGTCGACGTACTGGCCGGCGGTGTAGGGCAGGGCTTGTGCGGCGGGCGGTTGCAGGACCACGCGCAGGACGTCCGGGGCGAGGGGTTCCACGGCGGTGACCCGGGCGGGTGGCGCGGCGTCCAGAGCCGCGCCGGCCCCCACCTCGTTCACCTCGATCACCAGGTCGCTCCGCGGGCGTGCCGAACAGGGCAGGAGCAGACCCTGCCCGTCGGCTTGTTCGGCCAGGGCCTGGGGTGGCTGGTCATAGTGCACCGAGCCGGCGATCAGCTTCGCCAGACAGATGCCACACACCCCGCGCGTGCAGCCACGCGGCAGGTTAATGCCCTGGCGTAGGGCGGCGGCGAGCAGGGTCTCGTCCGCCGCCACGTCGAAGCGCCGGCCGGAGGGTTGCAGTGTTACGATGAAAGTCATGAACGAATCGTCGAATGGTGGAGTTGAGCGTGGTGAAAGTTAGCGTTGCCGGAGCCGGCAAGGGCCAGATGTCCCAGCGGGGTGTCCGTCGCACGAAGGAAAATCAGACCGAAATGGGACGCTGCGGTTCAGCCGCGCCGTGGATTATGCGCGAATGGCCCAGACGGGGCCAGCCATGAGTGCCCTGTTCATCAGCGGCTGCGGCGACATCGGCCGGCGTTTGGCGGCCCGCGCCCGGCAGCAGGGTCTCGACGTCGGCGGCCTGGCGCGCGGGGAAGAGAGTGCCCGGCGCATGCAGGAGGCGGGGATCACCCCCTACACGGCCGACCTCGATCGGCCCGAGAGCCTGCGCGATCTGCCCCTGGCCGGCAGGCTGCTGGTCCATCTCGCCCCACCGCCGGCGGAGGGCACCACAGATCCGCGCCTGCATAACCTGCTCGCCGCCACGGCCAGCACGGGCCTGCCGGCGCGTCTGGTGTTGCTCAGCACCACCGCCGTGTACGGGGATTGCGCGGGGGCCTGGATCGACGAGGAGCATCCCACCCAGCCGCAGACGGCGCGTGGCCGGCGGCGTCTGCACGCCGAGGAAGGCCTGCGTGCCTGGGCGTCGGCGCACGCGGTTCCGTTCGTCATCCTGCGAGTCGGTGGCATCTACGGCCCCGGTCGCTTGCCCGTGGCTCGCCTGGAGCAGGGCCTGCCCATCCTGGCCGAGAGCGAATCGCCCTACACCAATCGCATCCACCAGGACGATCTCGCCGAGATCTGTCTGGCCGCTGCCCTGCGCGGACGCCCGGGGCAGGTGTACAACGTCGCCGATGGCCAACCCGGCAACATGGCGCAGTATTTCATCGAGGTGGCCCGTGCCCTGGGCCTGCCGCCACCCCCCGTGGTCGGCCGCGCCGAGGCGGAGGCGGTCATGAGCGCCGGCATGCTCTCCTACCTGCAGGAGTCGCGTCGTATGGACAACCAGAAGCTGTTGCGCGAACTGGCCGTCGAGCTCCGCTACCCCGATCTGGCGAGCGGTCTGGCGGCACTGGCGTCTGCCCAAGCGGCGGATGAAGAGACGCACGTCGAGGCCAACAGAACGAAACCGAACGGAGGGAAAGCATGACATCGTACCGGAAGGGCCTGCTGATCCTGATCCTCGGCATCCTCTGCGTAGTGCCCGGCCATGCCGGCGCCGACGAGGGCCTGTGGGACAAGGCCAAGGAGAGGGCCAGCAAGGGCTGGGAGGCGGGCAAGGAGAAATCGGCGGAGGCCGCCGAGTGGGGCCGTGAAAAGGCCGAACAGGCCCTGGCGGCGACGCGCAAAGGGGCGAAGAAGGCCATTGAGGCGTTGCAGGGTGAGTCGGAAAAGGCGGCGGACGGGCGTCGTCGGCAGCCGGGCGAGATCTGAGACGTCCGGCCAGGCGCCCGGTGGCTAGTGGTTCATGCGGAAAGTTATGTCACTGTTCACTGCGTGAGAAGGCGCATTTCTGCGTTGGCAAGACTCGAAATGGTGCCCCCCATTCCAGCGTTTTGCCGCCTTGCTCTGCCCCTTCTCACTGTGCTCCTTTGTCTCAGAACTGTCACAGAACTTCCCGCATGGAGCACTAGGCGCGCTCGGCGGCAACGACCACGAAGGCGCCTTCGCCCCGGCCTGCGCGCAGGGGCTCGATGCGTCGGATCTCCGCCAGGGGACGGTGGAGGGTCTGGCCCCAGGCTTGGATACGGAAGCCGTTTGTTAGCAACAGATCCTCGACCTCACGGGTGTCGAAAAAGGTGGCCTGCGCATAGAACACGCTCTCGGCTTGGTGCCGGAGGTAGTCCCGGCCGATGGGGCTGCGGCGATCGACGAAGCCAACCACCAGGCGCCCGCCCGGGACCAGCACGCGATGGGCCTCCGCCAACATCTGCGCGGGGGAATCGACGAAACACAGGGTGGTGACCACCAGGGCGTGGTCGAACTGGCCGCCTGCGAAGGGCAGCCGCTCGGCACGCCCCGCCACCACCGAGACCCCGCGCTCGGCCGCCAGAGTCAGCATGGCCATGGAAGGATCGACACCCAGCGAGATACCCAATGGCGCGGCAAAGCGACCGCTGCCGACGCCGATCTCGATGCCCCGTCCCTGCCAGGGCACGAAGGGCCGCAGGGCGAGCAATTCGGAGAGATAGGCCATGGGGTGTCTGTCGAACCACGCCTCATAGCGGCGTGAGTGGGCATCGAAGGGGGCTGTGCCGGGCATGCTGCCTACTGTGAACCCGTTTGGGCCAGGCGTAAAATGCGCCGGTCTGGCACCTGGCCCCGGGCAGGCCAGAGCGCAATGGCTGCCGTCGGGGGCGGGGAAGAGGCTACTGGAGGTGCTGGCTTTGGCGGTACTGGTTGGAGAGCAGGTTGAGGGCATCGGCGTAGGGCACCGTCCCGGTACGCCGGATCACCGCCTTGCCCTCGTCACTGTTGACGAAGTCGAGGAAATCGAGGACGAGGGGGTTCTTCTCCACCATCTTGGTGTTCAGGTAGAGGGGACGGTAGAGGATGTAAGAACCCTGCTTGATGGTCTCCATGCTGGGATCGATGCCGTTGACCTTGAGCATCTTGACGTCGCGTCGGTGGGCGCTGCTGATGCCGGTGGCGGTAAAGGCATTGGGATCCTTTTCCACCGCCTTCTCCGCGGGGCCGGAGGATTTGACCGTGTGCGCACGCCGAGTGAAGGTGTCGTTACCGTCATAGAAGACCAGTTCGCGCAGGGTGTAGCCAACCCCTGACAGGGCGCTCTTCCTCACATACAGCTCGAGGGGCGCCTTGTTGCCACCCAGTTGCTTCCAGTTGGTGATCTTTCCCTGATAGATCTGGCGCACCTGTTCGATGCTGATGTCATCGACGGGATTGTCTTTGTTGACGATGAAGACGATGGCGTCCCAGGCCACGGGGATCTGTTTGACGAAGCGCTCCTTGCGGTCGAATTCCATCTTGGAGCGACAGGCACCGCCGATGTTGATCTTGCCCTTTTGCACATCCCGGATGCCGCGGGTGGCACCACCGCCCTGCAACACGATCTTGATCCCGGTCTTCTTCTCATAGGCCGCGGCGAGTTCTTCCATGAAGGCCTTTTTGGTGATACCGCAGCCGGCCCAGATGAGGCTCTCGCCTTCGTTGTCGAGTGATTTTGGGCCGGCCTGGGTGGCAGCAAAGGGCAGCAGACAGGCGGTACAGAGGAGTAGAAGTCGTAAGCGTGGGTACATCACGGTCCCTCGGTTGAATGGTGTTGGATCGACCCCGGCCCTCCATCACTGGTGTCACCGCAGGGATCGTGAGCGGCCGCCTGGCCGAGCGGTGTCGCTTCGTCCGACACGCCACAAGCCATAGGATAGGACAAGAAGACCGCTCACTGTCAGGGGAATAGCGACCCCGCCGGGCGGGTCTTTAGCCCTCGTGCCCGTGCCAGGGGATCGGGTGCGCCCCAGATTGGCGGTTTTTTCGCCAATCAGTACAATGTGCGGCCCCTTTCCGTGGTATGGCCCAATGTTTTATCAGGACAGATTCGATGTGATCGTGGTCGGTGGCGGCCATGCCGGTGCCGAGGCGGCGCTGGCGGCGGCACGTGCCGGCGCGCGCACGCTGCTGCTCACGCACAACATGGATACCCTGGGCCAGATGTCCTGCAACCCAGCCATCGGCGGTATCGGCAAGGGCCACCTGGTGAAGGAGGTGGATGCCCTGGGCGGTCTCATGGGGCGTGCCGCCGACCGGGCCGGCATCCAATTCCGCCGGCTGAATGCGCGCAAGGGACCGGCGGTGCGTGCCACCCGGGCCCAGGCCGACCGCAACCTGTACAGACAGGCGGTGCGCTCGGCGCTGGAGAACCAGCCCAACCTGAGCCTGTTTCAGCAGGCCGTGGACGATCTGCTGGTGGAGGGCGGGCGCGTCGGCGGCGTGGTCACCCAGATGGGGCTGAAGTTTCGGGCGGCCGCGGTGGTGCTCACGGTGGGCACCTTTCTCGGTGGGCGTATTCATATCGGCCTGGAGAGTCACGCCGGCGGACGCGCCGGCGATCCGCCGGCCAATGCCCTGGCGCACCGCCTGCGCGAGCTGCCGTTCCGCGTCGAGCGCTTGAAGACCGGCACACCGCCGCGCATCGATGCCAAGTCCATCGACTACGAGCGCCTCGCCGAGCAGCCGGGCGACGACCCCATTCCCAGCTTCTCCTTCCTCGCCACGCCCGCCGACCACCCGCGTCAGGTGTGTTGCCACATCACCCACACCAATGCGCAGACCCACGACATCATCCGCGCCGGGCTGGACCGTTCGCCCCTGTACAGCGGCGTGATCGAGGGCGTGGGGCCGCGCTATTGCCCCTCCATCGAGGACAAGGTGATGCGCTTTGCCGACAAGGAGTCGCACCAGATCTTCGTCGAGCCCGAGGGCCTGGATTCGCGCGAGGTCTACCCCAACGGCATCTCCACCAGCCTGCCCTTCGACGTGCAGCTCGCCCTGGTGCGTTCCATGCGGGGTTTCGAGAACGCGCACATCACCCGCCCCGGCTACGCCATCGAATACGACTTCTTCGATCCCCGCGACCTGCGTCCCTCGCTGGAGACGAAGCACCTCGCCGGGCTATTCTTCGCCGGCCAGATCAACGGCACCACCGGCTACGAGGAGGCCGCCGCGCAGGGCCTGCTGGCCGGCCTGAATGCCGCCCGCCAGGCCCGCGACGAGACGCCTTGGAGCCCGCGCCGCGACCAGGCCTATCTGGGCGTGCTGGTGGACGACCTCATCACCTGCGGCACCCGCGAGCCCTATCGCATGTTCACCTCGCGCGCCGAGTACCGGCTGCTGCTGCGGGAGGACAATGCCGACCTGCGCCTGACCCCGGTGGGCCGTGAATTGGGCCTGGTGGACGAGCGACGCTGGGCCGCCTTTGCCAGCAAGCGCGAGGCCATCGAGCGGGAGGGTCGGCGCCTGCGCGAGACCTTCTTCCACCCCGGCAGCCTGGCCGCGGAAGACGCCGAACGGGTGCTGGGACAGCCCCTGACCCGTGAGGCGCGGCTCGCCGAGCTGCTCAGCCGGCCCAATGTGGACTACGAGGGGCTCATGAGTCTGCCCGGCGCGGGGGCCGCGGTGACCGATCCGGTGGTGGCCGAGCAGGTGGAGATCCAGTGCAAATATGCCGGTTACATCGAGCGTCAGGGCGAGGAGATCGCACGCCAGCAACGCCAGGAGGGGCTGCCCCTGCCGCAGGACATGAACTATAGTCAGGTGCGCGGCCTTTCGGCCGAGGTGTTGCAGAAGCTCGAGACGCAGCGGCCAACCACCGTCGGCGAGGCCTCGCGTATCCCGGGTGTGACGCCGGCGGCCATCTCCCTGCTCCTGGTGCACCTCAAGCGCAGCCGCCTGCAACAGGCCCGCGCCGCGGGCGAGTCGTAACGAGGGCCGAAAAGAGCCCCGGGCCGGTTGCGGGCCCATCACCGACGACCGTTCGAGAAGGAGAGAGAGATGCAAATCGTGAGACTGTGCAGCCTGTTGCTGCTCCTCGTCACAGGCCTGGCCCAGGCGGGTGGAGAGGCCCCGGTGGATGGCCTGGTCCGCCTCAAGAGCCCCTACGACGTGAAGACCACACTGGATCGCCTGCAGGCGGCGCTGGAGAAAAAGGGCATCACCATTGTCACCCGTTGGGACCACGCCGCCCGCGCCCGCGCGGTGGGCATGGAGCTGCGCCCCACCGAACTACTGATCTTCGGCAACCCGCGCCTGGGCAGTCCCTTGATGGCCCGCCGGCAGACCGTGGGCATCGACCTGCCCATGAAGGCCCTGGCCTGGCAGGACGCGAACGGCCAGGTCTGGCTGGGCTACAACGATCCCGCCTACCTGGCCGAGCGGCACGCGATCGGTGGACAGGCGGAGATCCTGCAGAAGATGAGCGCTGCCCTGTCCAAGCTCAGCCACCTGGCCGTGGCACCCTGAGGCCGGCTGGCGGCGTGAGCGAGTCCCTCGAATCACGGCTGGCCGAGGGCCTCGATGCCCTGGGCATACCGGCGACCGCGGCGCAGCGCCGTGGGCTGCTGGACTACGTCGCCCTGTTGGCGAAGTGGAATCGCGTTTACAATCTGACCGCCGTGCGTGATCCGCGACAGATGCTGACGCGTCACATCCTCGACAGCCTGGCCGTACTGCCTCACCTGCAGGGCCGGCGCGTGTTGGACGTCGGCACCGGCGGAGGCCTGCCCGGTATCCCCCTGGCCCTGCTGTCACCCGAGCGCGAGTTCGTCCTCCTCGACAGCAACAGCAAGAAGACCCGCTTCGTCCAGCAGGCGGTACTGGAGCTGGGCCTGGGCAACGTCGCCGTGGTGCATGCGCGGGTGGAGGCGTGGGCACCCGGGCAGGTCTTCGACAGCGTCGTCTCGCGCGCCTTCGCCAGCCTTCGCGATATGCTGGAGATGGCCGGGGCCTTCTGCGCCGAGGACGGCCAGCTGCTGGCGATGAAGGGCGCCCTGGCGCAAGAGGAGCTGGCAGACCTGCCGCCGGGCTACGCGCTGGCGGCCATCCACCGCCTGCAGGTGCCGGGCCTGGAAGACGAGCAACGGCACTTGGCATGCCTCGCACCGGTGCGCGAAGACCAAGACATCCGCAGCAAGCAACAGGGTTAGGACATGGGAAAGATCATCGCGGTGACCAATCAGAAAGGCGGCGTGGGCAAGACCACCACCAGCGTCAACCTCGCCGCCTCGTTGGTGGCCACCCACCGCCGGGTGTTGCTCATCGACATGGACCCGCAGGGCAATGCCACCATGGGCAGCGGTGTCGACAAGCACGATCTCGGCGCCTCCACCTATGAGGTGCTCACCGGCAAGGCGCCGGTCGAGGAGGCCATCGTGACCACCGACGAGGCCGGCTACGATCTGTTGCCGGCCAATGGCGATCTCACCGCCGCCGAGGTGGAGCTGCTCTCCCTGCCGCAGCGCGAACGCCGTCTGCGTGAGGCGGTCAATCAGGTGGCGGCACGTTACGACTACATCATCATCGACTGTCCCCCCTCGCTCAACATGCTCACCCTCAACGCCCTGGTGGCGGCACAGACGGTGATGATCCCCATGCAGTGCGAATACTATGCCCTGGAGGGGCTCACCGCGCTGGTCAACACCATCGAAGAGGTGCGCGACAGCCTCAACCCCTTCCTGCAGATCGAGGGCCTGCTGCGCACCATGTACGACCCGCGAAACCGGCTCACCGGTGACGTCACCGCCCAGCTCAGCAAGCATTTCGGCGACAAGCTCTATCGCACCGTGATCCCACGCAACATCCGTCTCGCCGAGGCCCCCAGTCACGGCCTGCCGGCGTTGCTCTACGACAGGGCCTCGCGCGGTGCCAAGGCCTATCTGGCCCTGGCCGGTGAGTTGTTGCGGCGCGAGCAGGGCAGCGCCACTCAGGCCGTCAACACTTAGGATTTTCAGCTATGGCAGCAGCAAAGAAGAAGCGCGGCCTGGGCCGTGGCCTGGACGCCCTGCTCGGTGGCGCCGCCACCGCGGCGGCCGAATATTCCGGCGGCCGGGACGCCGACCTGCGCGAACTCCCCGTCGATCTCCTGCAGCCGGGCAAGTACCAGCCGCGCACCGACATGCACCCGGAGAGCCTGGAGGAGCTGGCCGATTCCATCCGCGCCCAGGGCGTGGTGCAACCCATCGTGGTGCGTGAGCTGAGCGAGGGGGGGCGTTACGAGATCATCGCCGGCGAGCGTCGCTGGCGTGCGGCACAGATCGCCGGCCTGCACGAGATCCCGGCGGTGATCCGCGTGGTGCCCGACGAGGCGGCCATCGCCATGGCCCTGATCGAGAACATCCAGCGTGAAAACCTCAATCCGGTGGAAGAGGCCAATGCCCTGGCGCGCTTGATCGAGGAATTCGAGATGACCCACCAGCAGGCGGCGGAGGCGGTGGGCCGCTCGCGCGCGGCGGTGAGCAACCTGCTGCGTCTGCTGACCCTCAACGACGACGTGCGCCGTCTGTTGGAGCACGGTGATCTGGAGATGGGCCACGCCCGTGCCCTGCTGGCACTGAGCGGCGAGCAACAGAGTCAGGCGGCACGAGAGGTGGCGGCCAAGGGCTACTCGGTGCGCGAGACGGAACAGCTGGTGCGCCGACTGGCCAGCACGACCCAGGCAGCGAGTGGCAGGGAGCAGGCCATCGACCCGGACATCAAACGCCTGCAGGACGAGCTGGGCGAGCGCCTCTCGGCCAAGGTGTTGTTTCAGCATGGCGCCAAGGGCAAGGGCAAACTGGTGATCCACTACAACAGCCTGGACGAACTGGACGGCATCCTCGAGCGCATCCGCTGACCGGCGACGGAGCGCCCGCCGCGGAGACCCGGCGAAACGGGTCGGTTGCCGCCGGCAGGTGATCCGCCCTTGTATGTCTCATTGCCCACCCCCAAATCATCTACGGACCCTGAAACAATTTCGCCCCTTGCCTTCTTGCCGGGGCCACCTTCCAGGGCCTTCATTCGTTCTTCGCAGCCGTTGAGGGGAGACAAACCATGCAATTACCGCTCGAGATCACCTTCCGTGACATGCCCCCGTCAGAGGCCGTCGAGACCGTCATTCGTGAGAAGGCGGACAAGTTGGACCATCTGTTTGGCCGCATCATGTCTTGTCACGTAACGGTGGAGGCGCCTCACAAGCACCACAACAAGGGCAAGCTGTATCAAGTCCATATCGATATCACCGTACCCAACGGCGAGGTGGTGGTGAGCCGCGACAAGCACAAGAATCACGCCCACGAGGATGTCTATGTAGCCATCCGCGATGCCTTCGATGCCGCGCGGCGTCAACTGGAGGGCTTCGCCCGCAAGCAGCGCGGCGAGGTCAAGCACCACGAACCGCCGCCGAGTGGCCATATCAAGGCCATTCTGCCGAGTCAGGATCACGGCTTCATCCTCAGCTGGGACGGCCGTGAAATCTATTTCCACCGCAACAGCGTGGTCGACTTCGACTTCGACAAACTGGAGGAGGGCATGGAGGTGCGCTTCAGCCTGGAGGAAGGCAATGAGGGCCCGCAGGCGAGTACGGTGCACGTGGTGCACAAACATCATCCGCTCGGCATCAATGCCTGAGCCAGGAGATCGACCATGAACGAGCCCATCCATGTACCCCAGGTGGGTGCACCCGACCCCGAGTTGGAGACCTCGCCCATCGCCGAGGAACTCGGTGACGACTTGGAGGTGCTGCGCCTGGAAGTCCCGGGCGAGCCTGTCTGTCTGTTCAACAACGTCAGCTACCCCAATGGCCAGCGGGTTTGCAGCGGTACCGGTCTGTACCGCTGCGACTATGGCATCTGGGTGAGAGAGGGCGGGTGTGATCCCGACAATCCATAAACGAAGACGAGGAGATCTAGTGTGCTGAGTAAAGAACAGGTGCAGGAATTCAAGCAATTTCTCGAGAAGCGGCGTGAAGAACTGCATGAAGAGATCCGTCAGGAGTTGCTGAAGTCCGATAATGAGCAATACATCGCCCTAGCCGGTCAGGTGCACGACTTGGAGGAACAGTCGGTGGCCGATCTGCTGGTGGACGTCAATCTGGCCGTCATCGATCGGCATCTTGTAGAGCTGCGCGAGGTGGAAGAGGCCTTGGAACGCATCAGGGAAGGCACCTATGGCCGGTGCATCGACACGGGCGAACCCATCCCCCTCGAACGGCTCAAGGCCGTGCCCACCGCCAAGCGTACCGAGGCGGCACAGGAGGTCTACGAGCGGACCCATGCCGGTGCAGAGGCGCCCAGTCTGTAGACAGGGGCAGCCTGCCCCTTGATCGGAAGGCCGACTACCAGTGCAGCTTGCGCAGGCGGGAGGCCTTCTTGTATTGGTGGGCATCCATGCGTGAAAGGATGTCATTGAGCACCTGCACCGCATAGTCGATGAACGGACCCTTGTTCATCATCACGCACTCGGCGCGTACGCCCATGGCCGCGTCGGTGATCTCCGGGCGCGATATGGTGCCCTTCTTGGCCAGGGATTCGAGCACCTGTGTGGCCCAGATCACCGGCACATGGGCGGCCTCGCACAGCCAGAGGATCTCTTCCTGTATCTCGGCCATACGCACACTGCCGAGTTCCACCGCCAGATCGCCGCGCGCGATCATGATCCCGAAGGGGTGGCGATCGAGGGTGCCGAGGATGATGGCGGGCAATTGCTTGACCGCGGCGGCGGTCTCTATCTTGATCACCATGGGCAGGTTTTCCGCCTGGCGTTGGTGCAATGCCACACGCAGGGCGTCGACGTCGTCTAGACTGCGCACGAAGGACAGGCCCACCATGTCGGCGTGACGACAGACGAAATCCAGATCTTCGAGGTCTTTCTCCGTCAGGGCCGGTAGAGGCAGAGGGGTATCGGGCAGGTTGATCCCCTTGTCAGGGCGTATCTTTACCCCCTTGGGACCGGCGTGAGTAACGCGTAACAGAGCCCCCTGCGCCAGCTGAGCCTCGACCTCGCAACCCAGTTTGCCGTCATCGATCCACACGCTGTGACCGGGCTTGAGCAGCTCGACCACTTCGGGGTGGGAGCAGCTCAGCTCGGCCATCGATGGCTCACCCGTGTCAGGCTGTTCTCGCGGTCGGCCGGGCTGCTGATCGTTGCGCAGGATAAAGCGCTCACCGGGGCCGAGTCGGATCGCCAAAGGCTCACCGGCGAAGGGCAGGACGACGAAGCGGTTGTCGTCCTGATCACGTGGCGCGTTCTGTACGAGGTCGAGGGGGGTGCCGGGCACGATGTAGGTGCTCTGAACGCACTCGGCGATCCAGCCGGTTCGTTCGTCACCACCACAGACCTGCAGACGGCGTTTCTTGCCCCGAGTGTCCTTGAGTATCAGGCTGTCGCCTATTTGCAGGCGTTCGACCAGGGCGGGACTGACTGGCAGCGCCGGCGGCGTGTAGGCCGTCGGCAGGCGAAAGTCGTCGCCACCGGCCACCAGACGCACCTGAGCCGCTGCGGTCACTTGGCCAAAGGCATTTCGCTGCGGCCGCAGGTGCAGCACCGGCTCGGCGCTGACGATGGGGCCAGTGCGTATCTTGTGTCCCGCGAGGTCCATGAGCACGGAGCAGCGGCGACCGGCTGCGGCTTGCGCGCGCTGTAGATGGTGCAGCATCTGCGTCCAGATTTCAGGATCGTCGTGGGCGCAGTTGATCCGGGCGCAGTCCATGCCCTGTTTCATCAAGGCCACGAGCAGGTCTGGATCACTCGCCGCCTGCGCGGGCAGGGTCACCATGATGCGTGAATAACGAGGTGCATTGCGCGCCTGAAACAGGGCATCGGTGCGGGCCTCGAGCCGGCGACGACCATCGTCCGCGGCAGGGGCCGGAGAATCGCTTGGCAGGCCGAGGGCTCGGCGGACCAGATCTATCACGCGCGCGAGATTGCCGCGCACATCGGATTCACTGCGGCCGAGTGAGGACAGGCCCATGGCGGCGAGGCGCGCTTGCAGCGGCCGTAGATCCCGGCTGCGGAGGGCGAGATAGTCGGCGAGATTGCGTGCATCGGAGGAAATTGCCCCGTCGCTGCGTGTGTGAAAGGGCGTCAAACGGCGCTCAGATTCACTGCACACATACGCGAAAAGATCCTCGAGATCCCGTAGCAAGGCGGCTAGGTTTTCAGTCTGGGGGTCCTGGTAAGGCTGGTCGAGTCTTTCTGACATGGATTTATTTTTTCAGTAGTCGAAGGGTCGATGGGGAATCTATCACGCACAAATGACATGCGGATGACCGTGCAATGTTGTTATCTCATTGGTTTGGCGAGGCATTTTTCTTCTCGCTGAAAAAAATACATCGATACTTTAGTGGTTCACTAGGGCCTTTCGGCAGGGGCGCGTACGGGTTGCGGGGGATTTGACGGGGTGGGTATAATTCACGCCCGAAATTCAGGATGCGCTTGACGATGAGCGACTCCAAACGACCCGGGCTACTGCTCATCGGTGTCGGTCAGATATTGACCTCGATGATAGCGTCCGGGTTTTTACTGGGCTACCTCCTCGATCTCTACTTCGAGACCCAGCCGATCTTCCTGCTCCTGCTCGGCGGCCTCGGCTTCATCGGAGGGATGCTGAAGATCTACCGAATGCTGACGGACCCGGAGCTGCAATGAGCGATATTGGGGCAGCGCTGGCCGAAAAGGCCCGACGGGTAGTCACGGTGCAGTTGCTGACGAGTCTCGTCGTCGCCGCACTTTTCATGGTTCAGGGTGCCTGGGAGGCGCTCTCCGCCTTCTACGGCGGTTTGGTGAGCGTGGTGCTCGCCCTGCTCTCCATCTGGGGCTTCCGGCGCGCCAATGTGCATGCGCTTAGCGACCCGAAGCGGAGCATGATGATTCTGTATGCCGGTGCCGTACAACGATTCGTTGCGGTACTGGTTCTGCTGGCGCTGGGTCTGGGCTTCTTTGCGCTCGACCCCCTGGCCGTGTTTATCGGCTTTGCGCTGGCTCAGGCCGGATATTTGATGGGCACTCGCAGCGATGCTTCGTCTGTGGAGAGCCCGGATGGGAAACTTTGAGTAGAGGATAGAATCTTGAGTCAAGCAGCAGCGGAAGGTTCATCGGGCGGCGGTACCGTCGAGTATATCCAGCACCATCTCACCAATCTGCATGTGGGTGAGGGTTTCATGACGTGGAACATAGACACCATCGTCATCTCCCTTCTGCTCGGCGTGTTGATGATCGTGGTCGGCAGCAAGGTATCGAAGAACGCCGTCGAAGGCGTGCCGGGTCGGTTCCAGAACTTTGTCGAGATGATCCTCGAGTTTGTGCAGACCCAGGTGAAGGATTCCTTTCCCGGGCACAACCCGCTCATCGCCCCCATGGCCCTGACCATCTTCGTCTGGGTCTGGTTGATGAACTTCATGGATCTCATCCCCGTGGATCTGCTGCCGGTGATCGCTGGCTGGTTCGGTATCCACTATCTCAAGGTCGTGCCGACCACCGATCTCAATACGCCCATGGCCATGGCCTTGATGGTGTTCGCGCTCACCCTTTTCTACAACGTCAAGGTGAAGGGGCTCGCCGGCTATTTGAAGATGTTTCTGTTCCACCCCTTCGGCAAGTTCGCCATGCCGGCCAATATCGTCATGACGGCCATCGAAGAGGTCGCCAAACCCCTCAGCCTCGGCCTGCGTCTGTTCGGCAACATGTTCGCCGGCGAGCTGGTCTTCCTGCTCATCGCCTTGCTCGGCGGTGCCGCCGCCCTGGGTGCCGGCCTGCTCATCTGGTTCCCGCTGCAGGTGGTGCTGGATCTTGGCTGGCTGTTGTTCCATATCCTGGTCATTACCCTGCAGGCCTTTATCTTCATGGTGCTGACCATCGTCTATCTCGGCATGGCGCACACCTCGGATCATTGAGGGCCGGCCGGCAGTAGATTTCAACCGCTTCACTTTCAACCTTCAACTTTAACTTTTGTAATTTAAGGAGAGTAGCAATGACAGCTGATATGATCGCGACCATTTATGCCTATACGGCAGTGGGTGTGGGTGTCATCCTCGCGGCCGCTGGTCTGGGTTCCGCCATTGGCTGGGGTCTGATCTGTGCCAAGACCCTGGAAGGCATTGCCCGTCAGCCCGAGATGCGTCCGGCCCTGATGACCAACATGTTCATCTTTGCCGGTCTGATGGAATCTTTCCCCTTCATCATCCTGGCCTTCGCTATGTGGTTCCTGTTTGCCAACCCGTTCGTCGGCGCCATGAAAGCCGCCATTGGTGCGCTTTAATCCAAGCCGATAGCTGGCTTGGCCTGCCGGCATCCCTGATGCCGGTCGAGTCCTTGTCGGGAGGAACGAAACAGTGAACATTACAGTAACCCTATTTGCGCAGATGATCGCCTTTGGCCTGTTGATCTGGTTTGTCAACAAGGTCATGTGGGGACCGCTCTCCGCACTCATGGAAGCACGACAGAAGCGTATTGCCGATGGTTTGTCGGCCGCCGAAAAGGGCAAGCACGAGCAAGAGCTTGCCGAGAAGCGCGCCATCGAGGTGATCAAAGAGGCGAAGGACCAGGCACAGGAGATCGTTGCCCACGGCCAGAAGCGTGCCGCGGAGATCGTCGATGAGGCGAAAGAGACTGCGCGTGCCGAAGGTGATCGCATCATTGCCGCCGCCAATGCCGAGATCGAACGCGAAGTGACCCAGGCCAAAGAGGCCCTGCGCGCACAAGTCGCCGCTCTCGCCGTCGCCGGTGCTGAGAAGGTCCTCAAACGCGAAATCGATGCCAAGGCGCACGAAGATCTGTTGAAAGATCTGGCTGCCCAGATCTAAGGGGCGCGACATGGCTGAGAAATCCACAATCGCTCGCCCTTACGCCGTCGCGGCCTTCGAGGTCGCCCAGGCCGATGGTGAGTTGCAGGCCTGGTCCGAGATGCTGCACGCGCTTTCGCAGATCGTCGAAGTTCCGGACATGCAGTCCCTGATCGGCAATACCAGCGTCGACAAGACCAAGCTGGCCGAGGTGATCATGGAGATCGCCGGCAAGGCGATGACCGAGAAAGGCCGCAACTTCGTCCGCCTGTTGGCCGATAACCGACGGCTTGATGTCTTGCCCGAGATCGCCGAGCAATTCGACCATCTCAAGGCCGATGCCGAGAAGACCATCGAGGCAGAGTTGATCGCCGCCAGCCCGGTCGACGAGAAGCTGAAAAAGCTGATCGCCGACAAGCTGAAGGCGAGGCTCGGTCGCGAGGTCAAGCTCGAGAGCAGGGTCGATGAGAGTCTGTTGGGCGGTGCCATCGTCAAGGCCGATGATCTGGTGATCGACGGTTCGGTCCGTGCCCAGTTAGAGAAGCTTTCCGTAGAGTTGGCCGGCTGACGCCGTTAGCCGACACGAAGAGGAACAAGAAATGCAATTGAATCCGTCAGAAATCAGCGAGCTGATTAAAAAGCGCATCGAGAGTTTCGACGTCTCCACCGAAGCGCGCAACGAAGGTACCGTGGTGAGTGTCACCGACGGTATCGTGCGTATCCACGGCCTGTCCGACGCCATGTTGGGTGAGATGATCGAATTTCCCGGCAACACCTTCGGCATGGCACTCAACCTGGAGCAGGACTCCGTCGGTGCCGTGGTCCTGGGTTCCTATGAGCACATCACCGAAGGCGATACGGTCAAGTGTACCGGCCGTATCCTCGAGGTACCGGTGGGCGACGCATTGCTGGGCCGCGTGGTCAACTCTCTCGGTCTGCCCATCGATGGCAAGGGGCCCATCGAGGCCGCTGGCCATTTCCCCATCGAAAAGGTGGCGCCGGGCGTCATCGCGCGTAAATCGGTCGATCAGCCGGTGCAGACCGGTCTCAAGGCCATCGACGCCATGGTGCCCGTCGGCCGTGGCCAGCGTGAGCTGATCATCGGCGACCGCCAGACCGGTAAGACGGCAGTGGCCATCGACGCCATCATCAACCAGAAGGGCACCGGCGTTAAGTGTATCTATGTCGCCGTCGGCCAGAAGGCCTCCAGTGTCGCCTCCGTGGTACGCAAGCTGGAAGAGCATGGCGCCCTGGAGCACACCATCATCGTCGCCGCCAACGCCGCCGATCCGGCCGCCATGCAGTACATCGCCCCCTATGCCGGTTGCACCATGGGTGAATACTTCCGCGATCGCGGCGAGGATGCCCTGATCGTGTATGACGATCTGACCAAGCAGGCCTGGGCCTACCGCCAGGTCTCCCTGTTGCTGCGTCGTCCGCCGGGTCGTGAGGCCTATCCGGGTGACGTCTTCTATCTGCACTCCCGTTTGCTCGAGCGCGCCGCGCGCATCAACGAGGAAGAAGTGGAGAAGCTGACCAACGGTGAGGTGAAGGGCAAGACGGGATCTCTGACGGCCCTGCCGATCATCGAGACCCAGGCGGGTGACGTCTCGGCCTTCGTGCCGACCAACGTGATCTCCATCACCGATGGCCAGATCTTCCTCGAGGCGGATCTGTTCAACGCGGGTGTCCGCCCGGCCATCAATGCCGGCCTGTCGGTATCGCGTGTCGGTGGTTCGGCACAGACCAAGATCATCAAGAAGCTCGGTGGTGGTGTGCGTCTCGACCTCGCCCAGTATCGTGAGCTGGCGGCATTTGCCCAGTTCGCATCCGACCTCGACGAGTCGACGCGCAAGCAGATCGAGCGTGGTCAGCGTGTCACCGAGCTGATGAAGCAGAAACAGTACGCTCCCCTGTCCGTGGCCGAGATGGCCTTCTCCCTGTTCGCCGCCAACGAGGGATACCTCGACGACGTCGATGTGAACAAGGTGGTGGACTTCGAGGCCGCTTTGCATGCCTTCTTGCGCGCCAATTATGCCGAGCTGCTCGAGCGTATCAATACGACGGGCGACTTCAACGATGACATCGCCGCAGAGATGCGCGCCGCCATCGAGAAGTTCAAGGCCACGAGCACCTATTAAGGTAGGAGGCCACAATGGCTGTCGGTAAAGAAATACGCACCAAGGTCAAAAGCGTCCAAAACACGCAGAAGATCACGCGTGCCATGGAAATGGTCGCGGCGAGCAAGATGCGCAAGGCCCAGGACAGGATGCAGGCATCCCGTCCCTACGCCGACAAGATCCGCAAGGTGATCAAGCATCTCGCCCACGCGCATCCCGAGTACAAGCATCCCTATATGCAGGAGCGTGAGGTCAAGCGCGTCGGCTTCATCGTCGTCTCCAGCGACCGCGGGCTGTGCGGCGGCCTCAACGCCAACCTGTTTCGAGCCAGTGTGCGTGCTTTGCGCGGCTGGGACGACAAGGGCGTCGATATCGATGTCTGTGCCATTGGCAGCAAGGGCACGGGATACTTCAAACGCCTGGGCACCAAGGTGGTGGCAGAGACCTCCCACCTGGGTGACGCCCCCGAGATCCAGGATCTCATCGGCACGGTGAAGGTGATGCTGGATGCCTACGACGAGGGCAAGATCGACCGCCTGTTCGTGGTCTATAACCGCTTCGTCAGCACCATGGCACAGGATCCGCAGGTCGAGCAGTTGCTGCCCATCGAGGCCGAACCGGACGAGCACTACACCCACCACTGGGACTACATCTATGAGCCCGAGGCGAAAGAGGTGCTCAGTGATCTGCTGACCCGCTACGTCGAGTCGCTGGTCTACCAGGCCGTGGTCGAGAACGTGGCCTGCGAGCAGTCGGCGCGGATGGTGGCCATGAAGGCCGCCTCCGACAATGCCGGCGATCTCATCGACGAGCTGAATCTGGCCTACAACAAGGCACGTCAGGCGGCGATCACGCAGGAGATCTCGGAGATCGTCAGCGGCGCAGCGGCCGTCTAAACGGCCGGGCAGGCAACCGAATTATTGAAATTGAAGGGGACTGACACATGAGTTCAGGAAAGATTGTTCAGATTATCGGCGCAGTGGTCGACGTCGAATTCGACCGCGACAGCATGCCGAAGGTATACGAGGCGCTGAAGCTGGTCGATGTCGACCTGACGCTGGAAGTGCAGCAGCAGCTGGGTGACGGCGTCGTACGTACCATTGCCATGGGTAGCTCCGATGGCCTCAAGCGTGGCATGGACGTGGAGGCCACCGGCAGTCCGATCCAGGTACCCGTCGGCAAGGGTACCCTGGGCCGCATCATGGACGTGCTGGGACGCGCCGTGGACGAGGCCGGCCCCGTCGAGGCCACCAGCACCATGCCCATCCATCGCAAGCCGCCGAATTTCGACGAGCAGTCCTCCGCGGTGGAGATCCTCGAGACCGGTATCAAGGTCATCGACTTGGTCATGCCCATCGCCAAGGGCGGTAAGGTCGGCCTGTTCGGTGGTGCCGGTGTGGGCAAGACGGTCACCCTGATGGAGTTGATTCGTAACATCGCCGTGGAGCACTCCGGCGTGTCCGTCTTCGCCGGTGTCGGTGAGCGTACCCGCGAGGGCAACGACTTCTATCACGAGATGCAGGAAGGCGGCGTGCTGGACAAGGTGGCGCTGGTCTATGGGCAGATGAACGAGCCGCCCGGTAACCGCCTGCGTGTGGCCTTGAGTGGTCTGACCATGGCCGAGTACTTCCGCGACGAAGGCCGTGACGTGCTCATGTTCGTCGACAACATCTACCGTTACACCCTGGCCGGTACCGAGGTCTCCGCACTGTTGGGTCGTATGCCCTCCGCGGTGGGCTACCAGCCGACCCTGGCCGAAGAGATGGGCGCCCTGCAGGAGCGCATCACCTCCACCAAGACCGGCTCCATCACCTCCTTCCAGGCCGTGTACGTGCCCGCGGATGACTTGACCGATCCGTCGCCCGCCACCACCTTCGCCCACCTCGATGCCACCCTGGTGCTGTCACGTCAGATCGCCGAGCTGGGTATCTACCCCGCCGTGGATCCGCTCGACTCCACCTCGCGTCAGCTCGATCCCCTGGTCATCGGCGAAGAGCATTACGGTGTGGCGCGTGCCGTCCAGGGTACCCTGCAGAGCTACAAGGAGCTGAAGGACATCATCGCCATCCTGGGCATGGACGAGTTGTCGGAAGAAGACAAACTGACGGTGAGCCGCGCGCGTAAGATCCAGCGCTTCCTCTCCCAGCCCTTCTTCGTGGCCGAGGTGTTCACCGGTGCGCCGGGCAAGTACGTCGGCCTGAAGGACACCGTGAAGAGCTTCAAGGCCATTGTCGAGGGTGAGTACGACAGCCTTCCCGAGCAGGCCTTCTACATGGTTGGCACCATCGAAGAGGCCATCGAAAAGGCCAAGACCCTCTCTTAATCGGGTCGCCAAGGGGAATCACAATGGCTATGACCATGCATGTTGACGTTGTCAGCGCCGAGTCCGAGATCTTCTCGGGCACGGCGAAGATGCTGTTTGCTCCGGGCGTGATGGGTGATCTCGGCATCTTGCCGTTGCACACCCCGCTGCTGACCAAGATCAAGCCCGGCGAAGTACGCATCGTGCTGCCCAACGACGAAGAGGACTTCTACTATGTCTCCGGCGGAATGCTCGAGATCCAGCCGGACGTGGTGACGGTACTCGCCGACACCGCGGTACGGGCCAAGGATATCGACGAAGCGGCGGCCATCGAAGCCAAGGAGCGGGCGGAAAAGGCCCTCGCCGAGCAGAAAGGCGAGGTGGACTATGCCACCGCCGAGGTGGAGCTGGCCCGCGCCGTGGCTCAGTTGCGCGCCCTCGAGCATCTGAAGAAGAAGCTCGGCGGACGCTGACGCCAGGCCCGGCATCGTCTCAGCCAGGTCCCGAAGTACAAAGAGGGCGGTCAATTGGACCGCCCTTTTTCTTTGCATCGACTAAGGATGCATCCTGGCTGCCATCGCCTTTGCTCCCTCGTTTGGACGAGTCGGCGAGTCGTCCTATCTGTTTCCCCCGCGTGTGCCATATTCCCCTCGGTAACTAAAGACAGCCCCGCATTGGCGGCTATAATGGCCATCCGTCGTACATCTCGCCGTTCACCCCAGAGGCACCATGAGCCGTCAGCTGAGTATCGTCGTCCTCGCCGCAGGCCAGGGCACACGCATGAAATCGGACCTGCCCAAGGTCCTCCACCGTATCGCCGGCCGGCCCATGCTCGAGCATGTGGTGCGCACGGCCGAGGCGCTGCAGCCACACAAAATCCATGTCGTCTACGGGCATGGCGGGGAGCGGGTGCCCGAGGCCCTGGCACATCTGCCGGTGGACTGGGTGCTGCAGGCCGAACAGCGTGGAACGGGTCACGCCGTATCCCAAGTGATGCCGCAGATCGGCGACGACGAGACGGTCCTGGTGCTGTATGGCGACGTTCCGCTGATCCGCGCCGAGACCCTGCGCCACTTGGTGGCGGCCAGCGACGGTGAACGCCTCGCCCTGCTCACGGCACGACTCGACGATCCCAGTGGTTACGGTCGTATCGTGCGCGATGAGACGGGCCAGGTGCAGGCCATCGTCGAGGAAAAAGACGCCGATGCGGCACAGCGGGCCATCGACGAGATCAACACCGGCATGATGGCCGCGCCCGCCCGTCACCTGCGCCATTGGTTGGCGCGCGTGACGGACGACAATGCCCAGGGTGAGTTCTACCTCACCGACTGTGTGGCCCTGGCGCGCGAGGACGGCGTGGAGGCGGTTGCCGTGGCCTGCGACGACCCGGTAGAGATAGAAGGGGTGAACAATCGCCTGCAACTGGCGCGCCTCGAACGCGCCTACCAGCGGCGGCAGGCACAGCGTCTGCTGCTCGAGGGCGTCACCCTGCTGGATCCGGATCGCTTCGATCTGCGTGGCACGTTGAGCGTTGGGCGAGACGTGGAGATCGATGTGGGCGTGATCATCGAAGGCCATGTCGAACTCGGTGACGGCTGCCGCATCGGCCC
>JANTGX010000006.1 GCA_024762755.1 Gammaproteobacteria bacterium | reverse complement strand
TGGTGGCCATCGGTACCTCCACCGGCGGGCCGGTGGCCCTGCAGAACGTGCTCGGCAGGCTCCCCGCCGACTATCCCTTGCCCTTACTCCTGGTACAACACATGCCCGGCAGCTTCACCACCGCCTTCGCCGAACGCCTCGACCGCCTGTGCGCCATCCGGGTGCGCGAGGCCGTGCACGGCGACACCCTGGAGCCGGGGCTGGCCCTGCTCGCCCCCGGCGGCAAACAGACCACCCTGGAGAACCGCGGCGGCCGCCTGTGCGTGCGGGTCAGCGAGGCGACGGCGGAGCAGAACTACAAGCCCTGCGTCGACGTCACCTTTTCCTCCATCGCCCAGGCCCTGCCGGGCAAGGCCCTGGCGGTGGTGCTCACCGGGATGGGTGCCGATGGCCGTGAGGGTGCCCGCCTGCTCAAGCGGGGCGGGGCGCAGGTGTGGGCGCAGGACGAGGCCAGCTCGGTGATCTACGGCATGCCGGCGGCCATCGTCGAGGCCGGCCTGGCCGACCAGGTCCTGCCGCTGGACCAGGTCGGCGCGCGCCTGGCACAGGTGCGCTAGGGCATGGATATCCTCAGCCTCATCGGTCTGCTGATCGGCTTCGGCGCGATCCTCGGCGGACAGGCCCTGGAAGGGGGGCACATCACCTCCCTGATCAACGGCCCGGCCATCATCATCGTCCTCGGCGGCACCCTGGGCGGGGTGATGCTGCAGACCCCGCTGCGCGTGTTCATGTCCGGCCTGAAGATGCTCGGTTGGGTCGTCTTCCCGCCCAAGCTGCAGGGCGAGGCGAGCATCGCCAAGATCCTCGAATGGAGCAACATCGCGCGCAAGGAGGGCCTGCTGGGCCTGGAGGACATCGCCGAAAACGAGACCGACGCCTTCGCCCAGAAGGGCCTGCAGCTGCTGGTGGACGGCAGTGAGCCGGAGGTGATCCGCCGCGTGCTGGAGGTGGAGCTGGACGCCAAGGAACACCACGGCACGCAGGCGGCGCGGATCTACGAGGGCATGGGCGGCTACAGTCCCACCATCGGCATCATCGGCGCCGTCATGGGCCTGATCCATGTCATGCAGAATCTGGCCGACCCGTCCAAGCTGGGCAGCGGCATCGCCACCGCCTTCGTCGCCACCATCTACGGCGTGGGCCTGGCCAACCTGCTGTTCCTGCCCGTGGCCAACAAGCTCAAGGCGCAGGTGCATGCCCAGTCACAGATGTACGAAATGATGATCGAGGGCATCATCTCCATCGCCGAGGGCGAGAATCCGCGCAACATCGAGACCAAGCTGCAGGGCTTCGTCGAGTAACGGGCCATGGCGCGGCGCAAGAAAAGGCAAGAGGAGCACGAGAACCACGAACGTTGGCTGGTCTCCTATGCCGACTTCATCACCCTGTTGTTCGCCTTCTTCGTCGTCATGTATTCCATCTCGGCGGTCAACGAGGGCAAGTACCGGGTGCTCTCCGACTCCATCTCCGCCGCCTTCGATCCGACCCGTGACGGCCTGCCCATCAAGCTCTCCAGCCCCCTGCGACCGCCCATCCTGGAGCGCGACATGCAGAGCCGCACCGATCCCCTGAGCCTGCAGAGCCGTTATCCCGAGCCGCCCAGCGGTCCCCGGCCGACGGCTGCCGACCGGCGCAATCTGGCGGCTATCTCGCGTCAGGTCGCGCGCGACCTGCAGCCGCTCATCGACCAGGGCCTGATCAAGGTCAAGCAGAACGACCTATGGGTGGAGATCGAGATCAAATCGAGCATTCTCTTCCCCAGCGGTAGCGCCCAGCTGTCGCCCAAGGCGCGTCAGGTGCTGCGCAAGATCGCCGGCATCCTCAAGGGCTTTCCCAATCAGATCCAGGTGGAGGGCTTCACCGACAACGTGCCCATTCGCACCCGGGCCTTCCCCTCCAACTGGGAATTGTCGGCCGCGCGGGCCGCCAGTGTGGTGCACCTGTTCACCCAGGCGGGCCTCTCACCCAAGCGCCTGGCGGCCATCGGCTATGGCCAGTACAAGCCCATCGCCAGCAACGACACGGCGGCAGGTCGCAGCAAGAACCGGCGCATCAGCATCGTGGTGCAGTCCGAGGCCATCGCCCGCCGGGCCGACCGCACCGAGCAGTTGGAGGCGGCACTGGCCGACGAGCGCCGCGCCCGCCAGGCGGACAAGAAGGCACCGGCGCCGGCCGTTGGTGGTGGCAACGTGATCGCCCCGCCCATCCATATCCTGCCGCCGGCCCGCATCCAGGGAGCCACACGACCATGAAGATCTGGGCCATCGCCAATCAAAAGGGCGGGGTGGGCAAGACCACCACCGCGGTGAATCTGGGTGGGGCCCTGAGTCTGGCGGGCTATCGAGCCCTGTTGCTCGACATGGATCCGCACGGTTCCCTCACCAGCTACTTCGGCCTCGATCCGGACAGCCTGCAGCAGAGCCTGTACGACCTGTTTCAAGCGAAGAAGCGCGGCCAGGCGCCGGCCGTGCGTGAGTTGGTGCACAGCACCGGCTTCGAACGCCTGGACCTGATCCCCGCGGCCACCGCCATGGCCACCCTGGATCGGCAGATGGGCAGCGCCGACGGCATGGGCCTGGTGGTGGCGCAGGCCCTCGGCAGTCTGCGCGAGGAATACGACGTGGTGCTCATCGACTGTCTGCCGCAACTCGGCGTGTTGATGATCAACGCCCTGGCGGCCTGCCAGCACCTCATCGTCCCCGTGCAGACGGAGTTCCTCGCCCTCAAGGGCCTGGAACGGATGCTGCACACCCTGGAGATGATCGGCCGCGCACGCCACCGGGTGCCCGCCTATACCATCCTGCCCACCATGTACGATGCCCGCACCCGAGCCTCCGTGGGCACCCTCGAGGTCCTGCGCGAACGTCATGCCGAGCACCTGTGGCGTTCGGTGATCCCGGTGGACACCCTATTCCGCGAGGCCAGCCGGCTGGGTGTGCCGCTCACCGTGAAACGTCCGGGCGACCGAGGCTCACGGGCCTATGCCGCCCTCATGCGTGACATGCTGGCGTTGGACGATGCGGCTTCGGAGACCGACGCCGCCCACCGTGCCGTGAGCTGAGATGGCACGCCTGCGGCACAGCGAGGGGCTGGTCGATGCGCAGGAGGCGGTCAGCGACTACCTCGATGCCCTGCTCGGTCCGGCCGTCGAGGAGGCGCCCGTCGAGGAGGCGGCCATCGAGGAGGCGGCCATCGAGGAGGCGGCCATCGAGGAAGTGGCCATCGAGGAAGTGGCCATCGAGGAAGTGGCCATCGAGGAAGCGGCCATCGAGCCCACACCGCCCCCGCCGCCCCTCACCACGGCGCCTCGGCCGGCCGTGGCAGCGGTCGTCGAATCGCCAGCACGACCCTTCGCCGAGCCGCCCCGCGCCCTGCTCAGCCTGCCCCTGCTGCTGCCCCGTCTGCCCGACGTGGCGGTCGCCGTGGCGGTGGAGGAGGTGGTGCCCACCGCCCCGGCCGAGGCGCCCGCGCCGGAAACGGCCCCCACGTCCGTGGTGCCACCCGTCGCGGCCCCCGCGCCGGTGGTGGCGCGCGAACCGGCACCGCGCCGGGAACCCGCGCCCAGCGTCCCCGAGGTGGAGAAGACGCCACCGCCACCACCACAGGCACCGCCCCACGGCGCGCCGGCCTGGGCGGCGAACCCCTTTCCCTGTCTCGGCTTCAAGGTGGCCGGCGTGCAACTGGCCGCGCCGCTGGAGAAGCTGCACGGCATCATCCCCTGGGATGGCGAACTCACCGGCCTGCCGGGCTACCCCGACTGGTTTCTCGGTCTGCTGTCGAATCGCGGGCAGAACGTGCGCCTCATCGATACCGCGCGCATCATCATGCCCGACGGTCGTCTGCCCGATGCGCGTCCGGTGCAGGAGCGCGTGCGCTATCTGGTGCTCATCGACGAAGGCCGCTGGGGCCTGGCCGCCGACGGCATCGGCGAGGTGATGAGCCTCGACGAGGCGGGCGTGAAATGGCGCGGCCCGGGCAGCCGGCGGCCCTGGTTGGCGGGCACGGCGGTAGAGGCCATGTGCGCGGTGCTGGACATGGACAGTCTGGCCGAGCAACTGGCCGATGGGCTGCAGGGCCTGGAAGACTGAGGCCACGCCTGGCGGCTGGTACGGAACGTGCTTTCCTTCAAGTATCGGCGCCCTCGTGTCGATACATTGACACATCGCCAACACAACCGACATGGGACCACCGTCAATGAACGCAACAGTCAGCACGGCCAGCAATGCCAATGCCCCGGAACAGGAACTGCGCTGGGTCACCTTCCGCCTGGAAAACGAAAAATACGGCATCAACGTGATGCAGGTGCAAGAGGTACTGCGGGTGTCGGAGATCGCCCCCGTGCCCGGCGCGCCGGACTACGTGTTGGGCATCATCAACCTGCGCGGCAACGTGGTCACCGTGATCGATACGCGCAAGCGCTTCGGTCTGCCACCGAAGGAAATGGAGGATGCCACGCGCATCGTCATCATCGAATCGGACGAACAGGTGGTGGGCATCCTCGTCGACAGCGTCGCCGAAGTGGTGGACCTGCGCATCTCGGAGATGGAGTCGGCGCCCAACGTGGGTACCGAGGAGAGCGCCAAGTTCATCCAGGGCGTGGCCAGCCACGACAACGAACTCCTGATCCTGGTGGATCTGAACCGACTGCTCACGGATGAAGAGTGGGCGGAAATGATGCTCTGAGCAGGGCTCGGCGCGGAGAGAAAACATGTTGAATCTGTCACTGGACGTCGTCGCCGTGCTCGGCCTGGTCACCGCCATCGGTGCCCTGGTCGTGACCTATGCGGCCAATGCCCGCCTGCGCCAGCAATTGGCCCAGCAGCAGGAGAGCCTGCGCAGCCTGCAGACGGATATGGCGGCCATGTGCAGCGGCGCGGTCATGGCCGGTCAGCGCTTGGCCCAGGTGGAGCAGCGCAGCGAGCGCCTCAGCCGCCGGCAGGACGAACTGGAGAGCCGCGATGCCGAGGGTCAGCACTACCGGCAGGCGGTGAAGCTCATGGGCAAGGGCGCGCAGCTCGACGAGGTGATGGAGGACTGTGGCCTGGCGCGCGGCGAGGCCGAGCTGCTGGTGCTGGCGCAGCGGCTGGAGCAGGCGAGCTAGGAGTCTGTCGGTAGTTCGTCCATCCGCCACGAATCGGCCAACGCGGCAGGACGCCGGCTATTCTTCCCTTCGTTTCACCCCTGTCGCCCAGCCGGTGCGGCATCACGGACCACCCCCTTCGCCGTTCCGCGTCGCCTGTCTCCGGCCCCCCCTCTTTTTTCGCCCGTCCCCACGGTCATGGGTCGTAGGCCGGCACGGCGGCCCCCCTCAAGTATCCTCGAAGCCCGACGGTCGTTTGCCACTGAGCAGGTAGGCGAAGGCGATGACCTCGGCTACCGCCTGGTACAGCTCGCGGGGGATCTCGTCGCCCAGCTCGAGCTGGGCAAGCAGTGCCACCAGGGGCGGATTCTCCTGCAGCGGGATACCGCTGGCCTCGGCCAGGGCGATGATCTCGCGTGCCAGTTCGTCGCTGCCCTGGGCGGTCACCCGGGGCGCACCCTCGCCGTCGTAGCGCAGGGCCACGGCGGTCTGTGGTGGTTTGGCTTTCTTCATGGCTTGCTCAGGCCTCTTCGTCGAGCAGGCCGCGGGACAGGCCGGCGTGCGGTCCAGCCGCCGCGTCCCGCGCGTCGACCGGCAAGGCCGCCAGGCTGCCCACCGTCAGGCCGGCGTCGCGCAGGCGCTGCTGCAGTTCGCTCAGGTGTTGGGCGAAGAACTGTGCGGTGTCCGCCGAGGGGGTCTGGAAACGCACGCTGACCACGCCCTCGCGCAGGCCCACCCGGCCCTCCAGGGGGCCGAGTCCGGGCAGTTCCAGGGCCAGGGTCACCTGCCAGTGGGCCGCCTCCTCGGCACCCTGGCCCGACGACTCCCGTTCGATGCGCAGGGCCAGTACGTCGACTTGGTCGTCGCCCCCACGCAGTGGGAGTTCCAACAACCAGGCCCGGCGTCCGTCTTCCTCGCCGGGCAGACTGGCGAGCTGGACGAGTTGCACCCGGGCCAGGGCCCCTTCCACCTGCTGGCGCAGGCGGCGCAGGGTCTCGCCCGGGTCGTCGAGGGCACTGAAGGCGGCACGGGCCTGGGCCTGGGGGTGGCCACCGGGCAGTGGCGGTGCGCTCTCGTTCGTTGGCGGGCGAGCCTCCACGGAGCCGGTGGGCAGACGCAGGCCCAGCAGGCGGGCGAGGAGGCCGAGCAGGCCGGCCTTGAGGTCGGGGCCGGCCAAGCCCGGCAGGCCCTGGCCGATGGCCTCGGCCAGGCGGGCCTCGAGAAAGGGGCCGGACTGCAGCAGCGCCTGGCGCAGCCCCTCGCCGGTGGCCACGGCGTCGCGTGTCGGCAGGGCCGCGAGCAGGCTGCGCAAGCCCTCTTGGATGGCCGCCGGCAGCGGGGCCTGTGACGGGGGTGGTGTGGTCAGTGGGCGCAGGCTGGCCAGCAGCGGTGGCAGGGCCTGTTGCCGCGGCAGGGCCTGGCGCAGGGCCTGGTCACGAAGCGGGGAGGTGTCTGTGGCGACGATCTGCAGTCCGGCCGGGCGACCGGGGTCGAGTACCTGCAGGCGCAGCTCGCCGGCGGCGGGCAGGGCAGCGGGGGCGATGGGCAAGCGGCGGCCCGCGATCTCGAGCAGCGCCCCGCTCGCCGGGCCCGCCGGCAGCAGGCGGGCGGGCAGCACCTCGCCGCGCTGCCAGGGACGGGTCTCTGGTGGCACCGGCAGGCGTAGCAGCGGACCCCGGCCCTCGAGCAGGCGCAGCACGGCATCGCGTGCGGGTTCGGTGACCACGAGTTGCAGGGTCTGCCCCGGGCGCAATGGCGGCGCGCCGGGTGGCAGGCCCTGGATGACGAAGGTCTCGCCGGCGATCTGCAATTGCAGGGGCTGGCGCGGGCCGGCCGCCAGCACCTCGGCGGTGAGGCGTTGACCCGTGGTCCAGGGTGCCTGGCCGAGCCTGAGCTGTAGCGTCGGTATACCCGTCAGGGAGCCGATGGCGGGGCCCTTGATCTGCACGGCTCAGGTGCCTCGGCGGCTTGCGGGTGGGATGGGGGACGCCATGCGTTGGGCTCGCTGGGACTCGTGGACAGGAATCAGTATCATAGCCGGCTGGGGGTAGTTAACGATGCAGAAAAGACAATTATGGTATACGCGCCGCGGTCACGAGATCCGTGGCCCCTTTCCCGCGGGTCAGATCACCCGTTTCATCCTCCTCGGACGCATTCGCGAGAGCGATGAACTGAGCGCCGATCAGCAGACCTGGCAGCCGGTCTCCGAGGTGCCGGTATTGATGCCCGAGGAGATGAAGGCCGACCTCTCCGATGCCGAGGCCTACGAGCGGCTGATGATCGCCCGCATGCGCGAGGACGAGCGCAGTGCCCGCGACCGCCGCGGCGAGGGCGAGTCGACACCGGCCGATGCGCCCCGTGACCGGCGGCGCTCCGACGATGAACGGCGTGCCCGCGAGGAGGCGGAGATGCTGCGCCACCGCGAGATCAAGGCGGCCATCACCGAGGCTTCGCGGCACAAGAAGCAACACTATTTCCTGCGTGGCATGGCGGCCGCCCTGGTGCTGGCGGGTGTGGTCGGCGCGGCGCTCTACTTTCAACCCTGGAAGCGGCAGGCATCGGTGGATTGCAATGCCATTCCGCAACCCTGGGTGAATTGGAGCAATTGTTTCATGGAAGGGGCACAGATGGCCGCCTTCGACCTGCGCGGGGCGCGCCTGCGCAATGCCAATCTCACCGGCGCAGACATGCGCGGCACCATCCTGACCGGCGCCGATCTGGCCTATGCCACGCTGACCATGGCCGACCTCTCCGGTGCCATCTTGCATCAGGCCGCGCTGGTGGGGGCGACCCTGCGTCGGGCCAAGCTGCGGGGCACGGATTTCACCGACGCCAATCTCACCTATGCCATCCTGCAGAACGCGGATCTCACCGGTGCCAAGCTGGTGAACGCAGATCTGCGCAATGCCGACCTGCGCGGCACCACCCTCGACCAGGCCGATTTCAGCAAGGCCTTACTGGGCAATGTCCAATGGAGCGACGGGCACCTCTGCCGGGCCGACTCGGTGGGCCGCTGCGAGCGCTGATAGCTGGCGGGTCCCGCAGGGTCGTGATGTCTGGGGCTCTGCGTACGCCAGCCGCCCCACTGCGCCGCCGAGGCGACCCGCCACCTCGTCCTGCGCGATTTTGACGAATCTCCCCGTTGTATGGCCTCCTCAAAAGGCCTCGGTGGTGTAGCGCCAGACGCGGATGTCGTCGGACCAGTAGTCGGGCGGCAGGCCGGCCTTGAGTTTGAGGTGGGTGACGAAGTCGTGGGGATCGGGCAGGGATTCCCACACCGCGGGCAGGAAGGTGCCGCGGTTGGGACCCGCCTGCAGGATCAGGCCATCCACCCCGGGGCGCAGCTGGCGCACGAGGTCCTCTTCCGAGGTGAACTGCATGGGTTCGGGCTCGCCCAGCACGGAGATGTGCCGGTCGATGTCAGGCAGTTCGTCGGCCCGCAGGGGCGGGAAGCGGGGATCGGAAAAGGCCGCATGGAAGGCGTTGTAGGCGACGTCTTCCACCAGGGGCCGTACCGGCTCCAGGCTGCCGATGCAGCCGCGCAGCTGGCCGTGCTTGTTGAGGGTGACGAAACTGGCGCCGGGCTCGCGCAGGGTTTTGGGGAAGCGCGCCACGTCCACCGCCAGGGGGCGGCCGGTGCGCAGACCGTGTTCGATGGACTCCCAAGCCACCTTGCGCAGCAGTTCGCGCTCTTCTTCACACAGGCGGCCGGGCTGGTCGTCGTTTCGCTCAATGGAAGACATAGGCGCCATACCCCACTACTTGGTCGCGCGGACCGGCGGTGTCGCCGGAGTTGCGCAGGTCGACGGTCTCCCCGCTCAGTCCATGCTGGCGGGCGAAATAGAGCAGGCCATCCACGGCACGTGCGCCACAGGCGTTTTCGCCGTGGATGCGCTCTGGTTGCAGGGCCTCGATGGCCTGCGAGGTGGCTGTATCCATCTGTCGCGCCGTCTCGTAGTCGTGATAGTGACTGAGGTCGGAGCTGACCACGATGAGGGTCTCCGGCCCGCCCCACAGGGTCTCCAATACCTCGGCCACCTCTTCGGGCGAGGCATCGCCCACCACCAGCGGTACCAGTTCGAAGTCACCCAATACCATCTGCAGGAAGGGCAGTTGCACCTCCAGGCTGTGCTCCAGGGCGTGTGCCTGATCCAGAATGTGCACCTGCGGCAGCTGACTCACGCGGGCGATGGACTGATGGTCCAGCGGGATGCGCCCCAGCGGCGTGTCGAAGTAGTCCGCGCTGCTCGCCGCCAGACCGCGCAGGGGAACCCGATGGGAGGGGCCGAGCAGGACCACGCGCTTGATCCGATCGCGGATGGGCAATAGGCGGACATAGGCGCTGGCGGCCACCGGGCCGGAATAGACGAGGCCGGCATGGGGCACGATGATGGCCTTCGGCGGTGGCTCGTCCGCCGGTACCCTGGCCTCGGCCTCGCGCAGGTACTCGGCGACCATGGCCTGGAGTTCCCGACCGTCGGCCGGGTAGAACATCCCCGCCACGGCAGGTGGGCGAATGCTGCTCATGATTCTGTCCTCTCTGTCTCTTCTGTCTCTAACGACTTTCGAGGGCGGGTGGTTTTAATTCGAGATCCCGCCCATATCTAGGGTCTAAATGGCGCTTGGCGCCGCACTTTGCAAGGGGCAGACGATGGAAAACACCACGACACCAGAGAATCCATTCGGCGACGACTCGATCGTCCCCACCAAGTACTGGCACAAGCTGGAAGACGGCCGCATCCAGTGCGACCTGTGTCCCCGCTTCTGCAAACTGCGCGAGGGCCAGCGCGGCCTGTGCTTCGTGCGCGAGCGGCTGCACGACCAGATCGTGCTCACCACCTATGGCCGTTCCAGCGGCTTCTGCATCGATCCCATCGAGAAGAAACCGCTCAACCACTTCCTGCCCGGCACGCCGGTGCTTTCCTTCGGCACCGCCGGCTGCAACCTGGCCTGCAAGTACTGCCAGAACTGGGACATCAGCAAGTCGCGCGAGATGAAGACCCTGGCCGACCGCGCCACGCCGGAGATGCTGGCCGAGGCCGCCGAGCGCTACGGCTGCCGCAGCGTGGCCTATACCTACAACGATCCCGTCATCTTCCACGAATACGCCATCGACACGGCCAAGGCCTGCCGCGCGCGGGGCATCAAGTCGGTGGCGGTGACCGCCGGCTATGTCTGTCCCGAGCCGCGCGCCGAGTTCTACCAGTGGATGGACGCGGCCAACGTGGACCTCAAGGGCTTCACCGAGGAGTTCTACTGGAAGGTCACCGGCGGCCACCTGGAGCCGGTGCTGGATACCTTGAAATACATCAAGCACGAGACCGACGTCTGGCTGGAGATCACCACCCTGGTGATCCCCGGCTACAACGATTCGGAGAAGGAGATCGACGAGATGACCCAGTGGGTGGTGGACGAATTGGGTCCGGACGTGCCCATGCACTTCACCGCCTTTCATCCCGATTACAAGATGCAGGACGTGCCGCCCACCCCACCTCAGACCCTGGTGCGGGCGCGTGAGATCGCCATGAAGAACGGTGTGCGCTACGCCTATACCGGCAACGTGCACGACAACGAAGGGCAGAGCACCTACTGCCACCATTGCGGCAAGAAACTCATCGGCCGTGACTGGTACGTGCTGTCGGAGTGGAATCTCACCCCCGAGGGGCACTGCAAGTTCTGCAACACGCCCTGCGCGGGAGTCTTCGAGGCCGAGCCCGGCGACTGGGGTCCGCGCCGCCTGCCTATCCGCCTCGGCGACTGAGTCGGGCCTTGGACCCAATCCCCCCTGTTGTGGGAAGGCCTTGACGGTCCTGCCATTCAGCCCGGCTTCGGCCGGGCTTTCACGTTTTTTACATCGACGATAATCGGAGAAGACCATGTGCAAGCTCTGCGGGTTGTTGGTGTTGGCCTTGTTGTTGATCTCGTCGGGGCTGGCCTACAAGTTCATCTATAGCGGCAAGGTGGAGGTGGCCAGCGATGGCCGGCAGTCCATTCTGTTGAGCACCGACGAGCGTGATCTGGTGCTCGGTGAGATGCGTGGCTTCCTCGCCGCCGTGCAGACCATCATTGAAGGTGCCGCCAATGGAGACTGGCCGGCGGTGACGGCGGCGGCGCGGCCCTTGGGGCTGGCCGCCACCCAGGGGATGCCGGGGACCCTGATGGGTAAGCTGCCGCTGGCATTCAAGCGGCTGGGCTTCGATACTCACGGCAAGTTCGAACAGATCGCCCTCGATGCCGAACAGATGGGGGATGCCGAGCACACCTTTGACCAAGTGGCCGATCTGTTGCAGAACTGTGTCGGCTGCCACGCGACATATCGCTTTGATGCGCAGCCTGGTGGACACTAGGACTCTGTCGGGATTAGGACCGATCTGCTGCGGAAAATGGCTTTCCCTCGCGACGATCGTCTAAACCCGACAGACACCTAGACTGCGATTTTTCTGACGGAGGACGTTGACGTGGCGGACGACGGGACAAAGACGGTATCACTGGTGCTGGGCAGCGGTGGTGCGCGTGGTATGGCGCACATCGGTGTCATCGAACGCCTGGAGGAGGACGGCTACGACGTGCAGTGCATCGCCGGCGCCTCCATGGGCGCCCTGGTGGGGGGGATCTACGCGACGGGTGGTCTGGACGTCTTCCGCGATTGGTTGCTGGCCTTGGATAAGGCCGACGTGCTGCGTTATCTCGACTTCTCGTTCTCCACCACGGCCCTCTTCCGTGGCGAGAAGATCATCGACGTGTTGCGCGACCTGGTGGGTGATCATCGCATCGAGGAGCTGCCGCTGGCCTACACCGCGGTGGCCACCAACGTGGCGCGCCAGCGCGAGGTCTGGCTGGAGGACGGCCCCCTGTTCGAGGCCGTCCGTGCCTCCATTGCGGTGCCGACCATCTTCACCCCCCACCGGTATCGGGGTATGCAGCTACTCGACGGCGGCCTGCTCAACCCGGTACCCATCGCGCCGACCCTGAAGACCGTCACCGACCTCACCATTGCCGTCAATCTCAACGCGGTGGACGGCTACAAACGACGCAGAACGGTGGAGACGCCCGCCACGGCGCAGGCCGACGGCAGCGCCCTGCGCAGCTATCGAGACAATATCCAGCGTTTCCTCGACGAGCTGCAGGAAAACCTGGAGTCGCTGGGGATGGACGTGGGCGAGTTGAAACTGCCCTGGTTCGGCGAGCAGGAAGGGGAGGGGCCGGGCCTGTTCGACCTGCTGAACAACTCCTTCGAGACCATGCAGAACGCCATCGCCAACATCAAGATGTCTGCCTATCGGCCGGACGTCTTGATCGAGATCCCGCGCGAGAGCTGCCGGGCACACGAATTCTGGCGTGCCAAGGAGATCATCGGTCTCGGCTACGAGCTCGCCGACCGCGCCCTCGAAGGCTGAGGCTCAGGCCTCATTGCGCATGCGCTGGATATAGCGATACAGGGTGCGCTCGCTGACGTGCAGCAGGTGGGCCGCCTGTGCGCGGTGGCCGTTGGTGCGCTCCAGGGCCTCGCGTACCAGGGCGTCGGTGAGCCGGCCGCGCCGGTGCAGCAAATGGTCGTCGTTGGGCGCCATGGCGGTCGCGCTGCCGTCTTCCGTCAGCACGATGTGCTCCGGTCGCAGTTCCTCGTCCCCGGCCAGGATCACCGCCCGCTCGAGGATGTTGCGCAGTTCGCGGATGTTGCCGGGAAAGTCGTAGCCCAGCAGCTTCTCCATCACCGCCGTGGGCAGGGGGATGTGGCGCTGACCACCGGGCAGGCCGGCGAGGAAGTGTTCGGCCAGGGCGACGATGTCCTCGCGACGCTGGCGCAGGGGCGGGATGGCCACGGGGAAGGCGGACAGCCGATAGTAGAGGTCCTGCCGGAACTGCCCCTCGGCCACCAGCCGCTGTACGTCGCGATTGGTGGCGGCGACGATGCGCACATCCACCTTCACGTACTCGTTGCCGCCGATGCGGCGGATGCTGCCGCTCTCCAGCACGCGCAGGAGTTTGGTCTGCAGGGTCAGGGGCAATTCACCGATCTCGTCGATGAACAGGGTGCCGCCATTGGCCGCCTCGAACAGCCCCTTCTTGCGTCCGTGGGCGCCGGTGAAGGCCCCCTTCTCATAGCCGAACAGCTCGCTCTCGATGAGGCTGTCGCCCAGCATGCCGCAATCCACGACCACCAGGGGGCCATTGCGCCGGGGGGAATAGAAGTGGATGTATTCGGCCACCTTCTCCTTGCCCACGCCGCTCTCGCCCAGCAGGAGTACGGTGGAGGGGGTCGGCGCGACGCGCTGCAGCAGGCTGGTCATGCGCAGGAAGGCAGGAGACCGACCCACCAGCATGGCGTCGTTGTCCGTCGGCTGGGCCTGGACCTGGATGTACTCCCCCATGTACATCACCTCACCATTCTCGTCGAGGATTGGCGCCGCCTGTAGCTGCACGTACTCTTCCTGGCCCTCGGCATCGAAATGGACGTGGGTCACCCGGCTCGGCCGCCCGCTGTCGAAGACGTCCTCCAGGGGGCATTGCTCGCCATTCTTGCTGCACGGAACGGGGGAGTGATGCGAGACCTCGTGACAACACCGGCCCACCACCGCCTCGGCATCGATGCCGTAGTGCTCGAGATAGGCCCGGTTGGCGGCGAGGATGTGGTAGTCCCGGTCGATGACCACGAAAGGGGCCGGCATGGTGTCGATGATCTGTTCGCAGGTGGGCTTTTTCTTGGTAAGCATGGGGCTCCCGATGTCTCAGTGACGTGTTTGGCGGCTGTCAGTCATGACTGTCATGACAGCCAATATGGCAGTAATGTCATGATTTGTCATGACGGTCATGGCGATTCTGTGTCTGGCGGTCCTTGGCACGCGGGCGCCGACTAGCGCAGCTTCTCGATACCCAAGGCCTTGAGGATATATTTCTCATAGAGGCTCTCGGTGCTGCCCTTCTTCATCTTGCCGATGAAATACTTCTCGAAGGCCACCTTGGCGTAATGCACCCACTTGCCCTTCTTCATCCAGGCCACGTTGCGCGGCGGGATCTGTGGCATGGCGACGAAGGCCACCCCCGTGTCACCCATGTCGGCCAGGCAGATGGCGTTCCAGGTGGCCTCGGTTCTGGGCTCACGGCCCTCGATGGCGTCGCGGATGTTGTGCGCGGTGGCGCTGACCATGGATTCGATCATGTAGCCGGTCTTGGGCGTGCCGGTGGGGATGGGGGTGGCCTCCACGGGCGGAATGGCGATGCAGACGCCCACGGCATAGATGTTGGGCCACTTGGGGTTGCGCTGATGGGCATCGACCTTGACGAAGCCGCGCGGATTGACCACCTCTTCGCCCAGGCCGGCCACGGCATCGACGCCCTTGAAGGCGGGCAGCATCATGGAAAAGGCGAAGGGCAGCTCGTGTTCCTTGATCACCTCGCCCTGGTCGTTGTGTTCGGTGACGAGCATCTTGCCCTCTTCGACCCTGCTCACCTTGGCGTTGGTGATCCAGTTGATGTGCTTGTTGCGCAGCTCCGATTCCAGCATGCCCTTGGAGTCGCCCACCCCGCCGAGGCCAAGGTGGCCGATGTAGGGCTCAGAGGTGACGAAGGTCATGGGCACCTTGTCGCGCAGCCTCCGTTTGCGCAGATCGGCGTCCATGATCAGGGCGAATTCGTAGGCGGGGCCGAAGCAGGAGGCGCCCTGTACGGCACCGACGACGATGGGGCCGGGGGCCTCGAGGAGCTGTTGCCAGGCGGCATAGGCCTTTTCGGCGTGGTCCACGGTGCACACCGACTGGGTGTGCCCGCGCGGCCCCAGGCCCTCCACCTCGTCGAAGGCCAGTTTGGGGCCGGTGGCGATCACCAGGTAGTCGTAGTCGACGACCCGCTCGTCGGCCAGCACCACCTGATTGTCGGCCGGTTTGATCTCACGGGCCGCCACGGGGACGAAGTCGATGTCCTTCTTTGCCAGATAGGGCGCGGGCTTGAAGGTGGTGTCGGCGCGCGTGCGCCAGCCCACCGCGACCCAGGGGTTGGAGGGCACGAACTGGAAGGTGTCGCTGTTGGAGACGACAGTGATCTGGTGGCCTCTGCCGAGGAGTTCGCGCAGGTCGTAGGCGGCGGGCAGGCCGCCGGTGCTGGCGCCGATGATGACGATGTGAGCCATGGCCTTGTCCCCTCTCTTGATATCGTGTGTGATGGAGGTGCTCCTCACGTGCCGCGGCTGGCCTCTGTGCGTTTCTCTCGTCGTGGCCATCGGGCACCCCCAAAAGGACAGCAGAAAGCATGCCAGGCCGCTGGCCGGGTTTGACGGCGGCGTCGCGGCGGCCGGATAATCGTCCCCCTTTTCCGCCCCGGCCCGTCATGTCCGATTTCCATCTTCCTGCCGATCTTTCCGACGATCTCTTCCGTGCCGCCGAGCATTGCCTGAACTGTGTCGATCCCGCGGCCAAGGTGGCCGCCACCGATGCCGTCGCGGAGCGTTGGCGGTCGGGGGCGCTGAGCCTGTCGCGGCAGACCGAGGCGGCGCCCATCGGCGAGCCGGGGCGTCCGGCGCGGCCCGTGTTGGTGGCGCCGCGTGACCTGCCACGCCGGCGGCTGGGTTCGGCCGAGGGCCACGCGGCCCTGATCCACGCCATCGCCCACATCGAGTTCAACGCCATCAACCTGGCCTGGGACGCGGTGTACCGCTTTCGCGATCTGCCACGGGCCTATTACGACGACTGGGTGCGGGTGGCCGAGGAGGAGGCCCGCCACTTCGGCCTGCTGCGCGAGCACCTGCGCACGCTGGGTTTCGACTACGGTGACTTCCCGGCCCACAACGGCCTGTGGGAGATGGCGCAGAAGACCGCCGCCGACGCCCTGCTGCGCATGGCCCTGGTGCCGCGCGTGCTGGAGGCGCGTGGCCTGGACGTGACGCCCGGCATCATGCGCAAACTGGCCGAGTGCGGCGATGCGGCGGGGGTGGCGGTGTTGGAGGTGATCCTGCACGATGAAGTGGGCCACGTGGCCATCGGCTCGCGCTGGTTTCGCCATTTGTGTGCGGTGCGTGATGTGCCGGCGGAGGAAACCTTTCGGCGGCTTTTCGATCAATACATGTCGAGCCGGGCCAGTGGGCCGCTGCATCGCAGCGCCCGCCGGGAGGCCGGCTTTAGTGAAGACGAACTGAATTTTCTCGAGGGGGTTGGTTGATGAAGCAGGGGCAGAGATTTACGCAGATGGCGGCGGTGGCGATGTTGGTGGGGCTGCTGACGGCCTGTGCCGGGCTGTCCAAGCCAAAGGCACCGGCGACGGACGCGGCGGACGTGACGCAGGAAGAGAGTCAGCCCGGTGTGGCCATGCTGTTCGTCGAGAGCGAGCCCGGGCAGCCCGGCACCTTCACCTCGCGCATGTTCGTCAATGCCCGCTATCTGCACATGAACGACAGCCGGGCACCGCAGGACTTCGTCCTCTTCGACCGCAAGGCGCGGGTGATCTACAGCGTCAACAACGAGGACGAGACGGTCTTCGAGATCCACGCCAAGCCGGTACCCACCACGCCACCCATCCCCATCGACTACACCGAGGAGTCCCAGCCCTCCAGCGCCATTCCCAAGGTGGACGGCCGGGCCGCGGTGCACTATCGCTATCTGGCCAACGGCAAACGCTGCTACGACGTGGTGTCGCTGGGCGGCGACTTCCTGCCCGACGTGTTGGCGGCCATGCGTGAGTTCCGCACCGTCCTCGCCGGCGAACACGCCAGCACCCTGGACCGCATCCCGCGGGAGATGCTAGACCCCTGCGATCTGGCGCTGAACGTGTTCTACAGCACGCGCCATCTGCAACACGGCTTTCCCCTGCGCGAGTGGAGTCCGGACGGCTATCAGCGTTTCCTGAAGACCTACTACGGCGACTTCAGCGTGGAGCGTGAGGTGCTCACCCTGCCCGCGGGCTTTCGCCACTACACGGCCGAGGACGCCGTATCGGGTTCCGTCGACCACTGAGGCCGCTGGGCGCCGGGTGTGACGCCCGGCACGGCGCAGAGAGAAGGGGCCGCCTGCGGGCGGCCTCTTGCCGTCTGGCCGGTGGGCTTCAGGGGGTCAGCTCGCAGCCCTCGGCGGTGCAGCGCAGGAGGCTGGCCTGGGAGTACCAGTCGCCGAGCACGATGCGTTCCACGGTTCGCCCATCGACCACCGTGTGGTGCACCCCGGGACGGTGGGTGTGGCCGTGGATCAAGCGCTCGACGCCATGCTCGCGGAAGGCCTGGGCCACCGCGTCGGGGTTGACGTCCATGATGGCCTCGGCGGTGCTGCGGGTATGGGCCTGGCTCTGTTGGCGTAGGCGGCGGGCGGTCTCTATGCGCTCTTCGATGCTCATGCTCAGGGCATGGGCGATCCACGCCGGGTCGCGCACCTGGGCGCGTACCTGTTGGTAGGCCAGGTCGTCGGTGCACAGGGTGTCGCCGTGCATCAGCAGGGTGGGGGTACCGTAGAGGTCGATGGGGGTGGGGTCGTCGAGCAGCCGGGCGCCGGTCATGGCGGCGAAGCCCTCGCCCATGAGGAAGTCGCGGTTGCCGGCCATGACGAACAACGGTACGCCGCTGTCGCTGAGTGCGCGCAGGCCGTCGATCACCGGCGCCAGGTCGGGCAGCACGGCGTCGTCGCCCAGCCAGGCCTCGAACAGGTCGCCGAGGATGTACAGGGCCTCGGCCGCGCGTGCCTCACCGCGCAGCAGGTCGAGGAACTGGGCGATGATCTGCGGCCGCTCGCCGGCGAGGTGCAGGTCGGAGATGAAGAGGGTGGTCATGGTGTCTGCTCGTGGATGATGGGGCATGCTGCCAACGGAAAAGGGGCGCAGGGATTGCTCCGCTGCGCCCCCTGGGTCGGGCTCCGGGGAGCCGGCTGGTCAGTCTTCGATGACCTCGGCCTTCTCGATCACGATGTCTTCCGCCGGTACGTCCTGGTGACCGCCACGGGTGGTGGTGGGCTGCTCCTTGATGCGGTTGACCACGTCCATACCATTGACCACGCGGCCGAACACGGCATAGCCCCAGCCCTGCGGGGTGGGTGCGGTGTGGTCGAGGAAGGCGTTGTCGGCCACGTTGATAAAGAACTGCGAGGTGGCCGAATGGGGGTCGCTGGTGCGTGCCATGGCCAGGGTGCCGGTGACGTTCTTCAGGCCGTTGTCGGCCTCGTTGTCGATTGGCGCGCGGGCGCCGGGCTTGGGGCTCATGTCCGGCAGCAGGCCGCCGCCCTGGATCATGAAACCATTGATGACACGATGGAACAGGGTGCCGTCGAAGTAGCCGTCACGCACGTACTGTTCGAAGTTGGCGGCGCTCTTGGGGGCCTTTTCGTAGTCCAGTTCGATGTCGATGTCGCCCATGTTGGTGTGGAGTCGAATCATGTCTGTTTCCTGTGTTGTGTGTGCGGTGGGAAGGGAATGGGCCGTCGATCCTTCGGTCTACGGCTGGGTCTCGATGGCGGGCTCGATGGTGGCCTTTTCGATGATGACCGGGCTGCGCGGGACGTCCTTGCGGAAAGGCCCGCCGGCACCGGTGGGTGTGCGGCGGATCTTGTCCACCACGTCCATGCCCTCCACCACGCGACCGAACACGGCATAACCGTAGGCCCGGGGTGTCTTGTCACGGAAGTCGAGGAAGCTGTTGTCGGCCACGTTGATGAAGAATTGCGCGGTGGCCGAATGGGGGTCACTGGTGCGCGCCATGGCGATGGTGCCGCGACGGTTGCGCAGGCCGTTGTCGGCCTCGTTTTCGATGGGCGCGTGGGTGGGCTTCTTCTGCAGGTCCTGGGTGAAGCCGCCGCCCTGGATCATGAAACCGTCGATGACGCGGTGAAAGACGGTGCCGTCGTAGAAGCCTTCGCGCACGTAGGTGAGGAAGTTGTCCACCGTCTTCGGGGCCTTCTCGCGATCCAGCTCGAGCACGATGTCCCCCAGGTTGGTGTGCAGGCGGACGCGCGGCTTGTCGTTGTCGCTGGCCAGGGCGAGGCCGGGCAGGAGGAGAAGAAAGGCGAGCAGCGGCGCCAAACGGCGAAAGGTGTGCATCATGAGGGTTCCTCGGCTGGAGCGGCCTTGGCCGCGGTCGGAAAGTGGCGGCCAATGATATCGGGTTTGCCCAGGACGCGGAAGCGCCCGCGCGCCGCGGGGCTTTGTGGTGTTGCCCGGCTTTCCGCTACCATGGCCTGCCGCTGGCACGCGGCCCGCTTGCAACGATGGCATGTCGGCGTGCCCATGTTCCTCCGTCAGGCCTTTTTCTCATACTCGAATCACCCAGAGACGCCCATGCTGCAGATCCACAACACCCTCACCCGGCGCAAGGAAGCCTTCGTCCCCATCGACCCCGAAAATGTGCGCATGTACGTGTGTGGCATGACGGTATACGACTACTGCCACCTCGGCCATGCGCGGGTGCTGGTGGTGTTCGACGTGGTGGCCCGTCACCTGCGCCGTGTGTTCGGTGCCGAGCACGTGACCTATGTGCGCAACGTCACCGACATCGACGACAAGATCATCCAGCGCGCCAACGAGCACCACGAACCCATCGATCGGCTCACCGGGCGCTTCATCGAGGCCATGCACGAGGATGCCGCGGCCCTCGGCGTTTTGCCGCCGGACGAGGAGCCGCGCGCCACCCGCCACATGGACGAGATCATCGCCATGATTCGGACCCTGGTGGAGAAGGCCTATGCCTACGTGGCCGACAACGGCGACGTGTATTACGACGTCAGTCGCTTCGAGCACTATGGGGAGTTGTCCGGCAAGCGGCTCGAGGATCTGCGCGCCGGCGCCCGGGTGGAGGTCGATGCGGCCAAGCAGGATCCGTTGGACTTCGTCCTGTGGAAGGCCGCCAAGCCCGACGAGCCCAGTTGGAACTCGCCCTGGGGGCCGGGGCGGCCCGGCTGGCACATCGAGTGCTCGGCCATGTCCACCAGCTGCCTGGGGGCTCATTTCGACATCCACGGCGGCGGCCTGGATCTGCAGTTCCCCCACCACGAGAACGAGATCGCGCAGAGTGAGGCGGCCACCGGCGAGAAGTTTGTCAACGTCTGGATGCATAACGGCTTCGTGCGCATCGACGAGGAGAAGATGTCCAAGTCCCTGGGCAACTTCTTCACCATCCGCGAGGTGTTGGAGCGTTACGACCCGGAGGTGGTGCGCTTCTTCATTCTCAACAGCCACTACCGCAGCCCCCTCAACTATTCCGATCAGCACATGGACGAGGCGCGCGCCGCCCTGACACGCCTCTACACCGCCTTGCGCGGCCTGGAGCTGCCGCCCGAGGCGGCGTCGGGCGAGCACGAGGCACGCTTCGTCGCGGCCATGGACGACGACTTCAATACCCCGGAGGCCATTGCCGTGTTGTTCGAGCTGGCACGCGAGATCAACCGCCTGCGCGAATCCGAACCCGCAGAGGCGGCCCGTCTGGGTGCGGCCATGCAGCGGCTTGGCGGCGAGATCGGGCTGTTGGAAAGCGATCCAGAGTATTACTTGAAAGGTAGGGCCCCTAAGAGAATTACTGCTACTTTCACTGCTGGTGTTGAATCGCTAGGACATGTGGCTCGCTCAGCTGATATAAATTTCGAATCTCTGAGCGACACAAATTCCTTTGCAGAAACAAGTATTTCAGGATCAGGGTTAACGGAAGAAGAAATCGAAGATTTAATAGAAAAGCGTGCTCAGGCGAGAATGAACAAGGACTGGGCCGAGTCCGATCGCATCCGCGATCTGTTGGCCGCGCAGGGCATCCTGCTCGAGGATTCGCCCCAGGGGACCACCTGGCGGCGGAAGTAGCAGCGGACCCTGCCCGCGGGCCGTCTTTATCTAGGCCGGAACAGCAATACGGAGGCCACGGAGCCACGGAGACACAGAGGTTTTTATGAATTTCTCCGTGGCTCTGTGCACTCCGTGTTTCCAGTGCGGTGCCTGGCAAATCGAGCTGAATCGCGGGCAGGGCCGACTGCGGTGGTCAGGCGGATTGGATGCCATCACGCCGGTCGGCGGCATCGGCGGTGTTCTGCAGCAGGGTGGCCACGGTCATGGGGCCCACGCCGCCGGGCACCGGTGTGATCCAGCTGGCGCGCTGGGCGGCGGTCTCGAAGTCCACGTCGCCGGTGAGTTTGCCCTCGGCCGTGCGGTTGATGCCCACGTCGATGACCACGGCGCCCTGCTTGATCCATTCGCCCCGCACGATTCCCGGCTTGCCCACCGCCACCACCAGCAACTCGGCACGCGCCACGTGGGCGGCCAGGTCGCGGGTGAAGCGGTGGCAGGTGGTGACCGTGGCACCGGCCAGCAGCAGCTCGAGGCCCATGGGGCGGCCGACGATGTTGGAGGCCCCCACCACTACCGCGTCCATGCCGCGCACGGGGATCTCGGCGTGCTCGAGCAGGGTCATGATGCCGCGCGGGGTGCAGGGCCGCAGCAGGGGCTGGCGCAGGGCCAGGCGGCCCACGTTGTAGGGGTGGAAGCCGTCCACGTCCTTGCCGGGGTCGATGCGTTCGATCACCGTCTCATCGGCGATATGGGCGGGTAGGGGGAGCTGCACCAGGATGCCGTCGATGGCCGGGTCGGCATTGAGTTGGTCGATGAGCCCGAGCAGGTCGTCCTGGGGGGTGTCGGCAGGCAGGTCGTAGGCGCGGGAGAGGAAGCCGACCTCTTCGCAGGCACGTCGCTTGCTGCCGACGTAGACCTGCGAGGCCGGGTCTGCGCCGACCAGGATCACCGCCAGCCCTGGTGGGCGCAGGCCCTTGGCGCGACGGGCCTCCACGCGTTGGCGGGTCTGCTGGCGAAGTTTGGCGGCGATGGCCTTGCCGTCGAGGATGCGTGCGCTCATGGACGAAATACCGGGACGTGGATTCGGCCGCCAATGATCGCACGCCACTTTGCTCGGGGCCAAACAAACTGCGTGGCACAGGCCGCGTGGGAAGGCTATAATGCGCCGCCTCGGTTCGGGGTGTAGCGCAGTCTGGTAGCGCGCCTGCTTTGGGAGCAGGATGTCGGGGGTTCGAATCCCTCCACCCCGACCATTCTCTTTTGTGGTCGTGTTCGGCAGTGGTTGCAGGGGTCGAAGGTACCTCCCGTCCCCTCTCGACAGCCGGAACAACCCCTGGGGACACATTGCGCGCCCGTAGCTCATGCGGATAGAGCATCGGCCTTCTAAGCCGAGGGTAGCAGGTTCGAATCCTGCCGGGCGCGCCACATGCTGAAAACAGGGCGTAACGGTGCGCTGCGCAGGGGTTGGCGGATCATCGCGCGGGTGGTGTTCTTTTCCGCGCGGCTTCCTGTATAATCGCCGCCCTGCTGAGATGGTGGGCGTAGCTCAGTTGGTAGAGCGCAGGATTGTGATTCCTGTGGTCGTGGGTTCAAATCCCATCGTCCACCCCATATACAGGTACAGGGCGTGGGCCGTCTGCAGACGATCGAGCAGCCGGCACGCGTCAGTCCTGATCAGGTTGTTGATACCCGTTTACGGGCCATTAGCTCAATTGGTAGAGCAGTTGACTCTTAATCAATTGGTTCGGAGTTCGAGTCTCCGATGGCCCACCAAATTCCAAGGCCCGGCAGTCGCCGGGCCTTTTTTGTTTTTGCCGATGGTATACTTGGCGGCTCGGTCCGCCCTGCGGGACGGTTATTGCGAAAGTGGCGGAATTGGTAGACGCGCTGGATTTAGGTTCCAGTGGGGCAACCCGTGAGAGTTCGAGTCTCTCCTTTCGCACCAGATTCACTCCACGCCGTGTCCTCCGTACCGGTGCCGACGTGGGGTCTCGGTATCGCCTTGAACCTTTTTTACACCTTTTCTCAAACATTGAACGCGGGGATTTAGACAATGCAAGTGTCTGTTGAAACCACCAGTGGGCTGGAACGTCGCATGAAAGTGGCCGTTCCCAAGGAACGCATCGACAGCGAGGTGGACAAGCGCCTGCAATCCTTGCGTGGTCAGGCCAAGATCGACGGCTTCCGTCCGGGCAAGGTGCCGATCAACGTGATCCGCAAGAAGTATGGCCCGCAGGTTCGCCAGGAGGTCTTGGGTGAGGTGATGCAGTCCAGTTTCGTCGAGGCGGTACAGCAGGAGGCGCTGCACCCTGCCGGCATGCCGACCATCGAGGCGCCTGCCGATGCGGGTGAGAACCTGGAATATACGGCGGTCTTCGAGGTCTATCCAGAGGTCGAACTCAAGGGGCTGGACAGCATCAAGGTCGAGCGCCCGGTGCTGGAAATCAGTGACGCCGATATCGACAAGATGCTGGAGAGTCTGCGTCAACAGCGTAAGTCCTGGGCCGAGGTGGATCGTCCCGCGCAGGAAGGGGATCGCGTCACCATCGATTTCGAGGGTTCCATCGACGGTGAGGTCTTCCCTGGCGGCAAGGGCGAGGGCGTCGAGGTGGAGCTCGGCAGCGGACGCATGATCCCGGGTTTCGAGGAGCAGCTGATCGGCAAGAAGGCCGGCGACGAGTTCACCCTCAGCGTGGACTTCCCCGAGGACTACCAGGCCAGCGAACTGGCCGGCAAGAAGGCCGATTTCGCCACCAAGGTGGTGAAGGTGGAAGAGCCGGTATTGCCGGAGATCGACGAGGAGTTCATGGCCGCCTTTGGCATCACCGAGGGTGGCGTCGAGGCCCTGCGCGAGCAGGTGCGGGCCAATATGGCGCGCGAAGCGGAACAAGCCATCCAGAACAAGGTCAAAGAGCAGGTATTCGATGGTCTGATGGCACTGGACCTGATCGAGGTGCCAAAATCCCTGGTCGATGCCGAGATCGAGGCCCTGGTGAAGCAACGCCAGGAGATGATGCGCCAGTATGGCGCCCCGGTGCAGGATGTCGATCCGGCCGAGTTCGAGGAACAGGCCCGACGCCGTGTGGCCCTAGGCCTGATCCTCTCCGAGATCATCCGCGAGAACAAGCTGACCGTGCCGCCGGCACGTCTGCGCGAGGCGGTGGAGAAGTTGGCCGCCGGCTATGAGCACCCGGAAGAGGTCGTAAAGTATTACTACGGTGACAAGGCCCGCCTGGGCGAGATCGAAAACATGGTGCTAGAGGAGATGGCAGTGGAATGGCTGCTGGATCAGGCCGATGTTTTCGAACGTCCCGTGTCGTTTGACGAGCTTATGAATCCGGGGCAGACTGCAGCCTGATTCCTCCCGAAACCGTGTGCCTTTTCCATTTACCGTGGGCACTTACAGCGAAACCACAGGAAGACTTAGCGCATGAACAATGCACATACCAACGAGATCCAGGGCCTCAACCTGGTGCCCATCGTCGTCGAGCAATCGGCCCGAGGCGAGCGCTCCTACGACATCTACTCACGGTTGCTCAAAGAGCGCGTCGTGTTTCTGGTCGGCCCCGTGGACGACCACACGGCCAATGTGATCGTTGCCCAGCTGCTGTTTCTGGAGTCGGAGAACCCCGACAAAGACATCCACCTGTACATCAACTCCCCGGGTGGCTCGGTGACCGCCGGTCTGGCCATCTACGACACCATGCAGTTCATCAATTGCGATGTTAGTACCATGTGTATGGGGCAGGCGGCGAGCATGGGTGCCCTGTTGTTGGCCGGTGGCGCCGCGGGCAAGCGTTATTGCCTGCCCCATTCGCGGATCATGATCCATCAGCCCTTGGGCGGCGTGCAGGGTCAGGCCTCGGACATCGAGATCCATGCCCAGGAGATCCTCTTGGTGCGTGAGCGTCTGAACAAGATCCTTGCACACCACACCGGTCAGCCCCTGGAGCGTATCGCCCAGGACACGGACCGTGACAACTTCATGAGCGGTGAGGAGTCCGTGGCCTATGGTCTCATCGATCAGGTGCTCGAGCGCCGTATCGCAGCTGAAAATGCGGGGTCTTGATGAGCTTGCCGGGTTGCTTCCCGGGCGCTAAAGTAAAGCCGAAAGCATGACGATATCCTTCGCACAGAGGCGAGGATGACCGCCACAGACGGCATCACGAGGTAAGATATGAGCGACGACAAGAACGACAAGGGCGGAGAAGACAACGGCAAACTGCTGTATTGCTCCTTCTGCGGTAAGAGCCAGCATGAAGTGCGCAAGCTGATTGCCGGACCTTCGGTCTTTGTCTGTGATGAGTGTGTCGAGCTGTGCAACGACATCATCAGTGAAGAGGTCGAGGAAAAGGCCAGCGGGTTGGGGGAGAGCAAACTGCCCACCCCCCACGAGATCAACGAGATACTCGACGAGTATGTGGTGGGTCAACCGCGGGCGAAGAAGATCCTCTCGGTTGCCGTCTACAACCACTACAAGCGTCTGGAGGCCGGCGTCAAGAAAGACGATGTCGAGCTGGCCAAGAGTAACATCCTGCTGATCGGTCCCACGGGCAGCGGCAAGACCCTGCTGGCAGAGACGTTGGCGCGTCTGCTCAATGTTCCCTTCACCATTGCCGATGCCACCACTCTCACCGAGGCGGGTTACGTCGGTGAGGATGTCGAAAACATCATTCAGAAGCTGCTGCAGAAGTGTGACTACGACGTCGAGAAGGCCCAGACGGGTATCGTCTATATCGATGAAATCGATAAGATTTCGCGTAAGTCCGATAATCCGTCCATTACCCGCGATGTCTCGGGAGAGGGCGTCCAGCAGGCGTTGCTGAAGCTGATCGAGGGCACCGTTGCTTCTGTCCCTCCACAGGGTGGGCGCAAGCATCCTCAGCAAGAATTCCTGCAGGTGAACACGGCCAATATCCTGTTCATCGTCGGTGGTGCCTTCGATGGACTCGACCGCATCATCCGAGAACGTTCGGAGAAGAGCAGCATCGGTTTTTCCGCCCAGGTCCAGCGCAAGGAAGACCAGCGCAGTGTCGGCGAGATATTGGAGAGCGTTGCACCTGAGGATTTGACCCGGTACGGCTTGATCCCGGAGTTCGTCGGCCGTCTCCCGGTTATCGCCACGCTCAAGGAACTCGATGAGGATGCCTTGGTGCGCATACTCACCGAGCCCAAGAATGCCATCACCAAGCAGTACGCCAAACTGTTCGAGATGGAGGATGCCGAGCTGGAATTCCGCGACGAAGCCCTACATGCCGTGGCGCGCAAGGCCATGGAGCGCAAAACGGGTGCCCGTGGTCTGCGTTCGATTCTGGAGCAGGTTCTATTGGATACCATGTATGACCTGCCGTCTCTGGAGGGCCTGAGCAAGGTCATCCTCGACGAGGAAGTGATCAACAACAAATCGAAGCCCCTGCTCATCTTCGAGGGTGGGGAACAGCATCGGGCAGCATCGGATTAGCCCATTGCAGTAATGAGTAGAAGACAACGCCGGGCATTGCCCGGCGTTGTCGTTTAAATCCAATTATTTTACTCAGGTACTTGAATTCTGGTCGATTTGACCACACATACTGTCAAGTGTCGTTTATCACCCATCGGCCTCGTCTTTTGGGTTCTAAGTGGCTGAA